>CADCOW010000105.1 GCA_902803205.1 uncultured Eubacteriales bacterium
ACTCGGTAGTCTCTTACACTACCATTTCACCATTGCCATATAGGCTGTATATTTTCTGTTGCACTATTCATCGGATTACTCCGTCAAGACGTTATCTTGCATCCTGCTCTATGAAGCCCGGACTTTCCTCTTAAAAACTTAAGCGACCACTCACCAATGCTTCCCTAATATTTTAATACATTTTTTAAATTTTTGCAAATACTTAATTGAGAATTTTTATATTTTTCAATATTGGTAATGTCCTTATAAAACCAATTAGGAGGCACCAAATTATTGGCTTCTTTCAATGAATTAAACTCAATTTCAGCATAAATTAAGCCTTTTAAGTCCTTTTCAAACACATCCAATTCTATAGTATAATGCTTATTCTTGTATTTATAAGGTATAAAATACCGAATTTTATAGATAATCCTGCCTTTACAAAGTTTTAATAAGTATTTATAGGCATTTTTATCAATTTCAATCTCATATTCAGTCCTTATTAAATCATCATATTTATCATATTTTTTAGGTGCTTTGGACTTTACTGCAAAATAATACTGATATCCACATTTTCTAATCCTAATTGCTGGTTTTAAATAAATAAATCCTTGAACAATCTTTTTTTTATTAAATTGTTTAATATTAAAGCATATATCTTTTTTCTTTACTAAATATTTTCTTTCAATTTCAAAGTTTTTCATCTTATTTATCTCCCAAGTAATGAATTTACCAAGTCAAAATTGCCATTTTCAAATTCATTTTTAATATATGTTGAAGAAATATCAATATTTGTATTTTTAACTTTAAGTTTTTCAATAATTTTATAATTAATATTTAAATTTCTGCATAATTCACTCAATAAACTTACATCACCAATTCCATCTTTTCCAAAACTACAATCAGTTCCTACAACTAAATATTCAGTTTTTAATTGTTTATATAAAATTTCTCTTATAAAATTACTTGGTGTAACATTTTTATTAATTTCATCAAGCGGATAATATAATATATTATCAACACCAAGAAGTTTTAATTTACTGATTCTTTGTTCCTTTGTAAGAATATCATTATAGGTGTTATTACCTACAATCATTATAGTACTTTTTAATTTATGTTTTTTAGAATACTCAATAACTTCATTAATAATTTTTAAATGTCCAATATGTAAAGTTTCAAATTTTCCAAAAGTAAGTGCAGTCTTATCATTTGAATAAAAACATGGTTTTATAAATGATAAATCATTATAATTGACTTTTTCTTTTAATTCATCTAAACTTATACTTTCTGAAATCTTAAATTCTCCTGATTCTATCCTACACAAATTTCCCATACATGCAGGTATGCCAATTTTTTTACCTATATCTTTACATAAAGTCCTAATATATGTTCCCTTGCTACAACTAACCAAAATGTCTATACATTTTAAATTAAAATCATTATATTTATAATCAATTAATTTATCTACTTTAATATCATATATTTTTAAACTTTCTGGTTTTCTTTCAATGGTTATTCCATTTCGTGCCATATCAAGTAATTTTCTTCCACCTACTTTTTTTGAACTATACATTGGTGGCACTTGTTCGTAATCTCCAATAAATGATTTTATATCTTTTTCAATTTTTTCATTATTAATACTATTAATTTTTTCTAAATCTATATCTTCAATATTACCTAAAAAATCATCTGTATCAGTTGATATACCAAAAATCAGTTCAGCTTTATATGTTTTGATACAATTCATCATTAAATAATCTTGTGACTTAGTTGCATTTCCAAGTAAACAAATTAAAACACCAGTTGCATTTTTATCTAAAGTTCCTGTATGACCTATTTTTTTAGGATGCAAAATTTTTTTAATACTTGTTAGACAATCATTAGAAGTTATCCCTTTTGGCTTATTTAAAATAATCATCCCACTTATATCGTTTATAATTTTATTTGTCAAGAATAAAATCTCCTATATCTTTTGTAAAATTAAATGTAACATCATCAATACTTCCATGGTAAACACATCCAGAAGCCAATTTATGTCCACCTCCTTCATGCTTTTTTGCAAATTCAGCAACATCAATATTATCAGATTTTGACCTTAAACTTAATTTATATATATCTTTACCAACTTGATATGCAAATGCTGCTACTTTTATATTTTCTATTTCTCTTAAATATACAATAATATTGTCTATATCTTTTTTATCTATATTTAAACTTTTCATATCATCATCATTTAAATATGAAAAACTAACTTGTCCTTTACATATTAGTTTTAATCTATCAAATGCAATTCCTTGTGCCTTTCTTTGATTCAATGTATTATCAAATACTATCTTATCTAACATTTCTGTAAAATCAAAACCATAACTTACAAGATAAGAGATAATTTCAAATGTTTTTTTTGTAGTTGCTCTATATCTAAAAACTCCAGAGTCAGTTGCAATTCCCAAGTATAGACATTTTGCAACATTTATATCAATATATTCTTTTTCAAAAAATTGATATAACACTTCACATGTTGCTATGCTTTCAGGGAATACAATACTTACTTTACTTGGTATAGTATTATTTTCATGATGGTCAATTAATATACTATCATTTGCTTCCTCAAAATATCTTTTATAATCACTTAATCTATCAATACTTGATGAATCAACAATTATAGCTAAATCAAATTTATAAGCATTCATTGTATCATTTGAAATTTTATCTGCATTTGGCAATATATTAAAATTTTTTGAGAAGAAATCTAAATATGGTTTTACTATTTTTTTATCTCCATATTTATTTATAATATAATTATATATCGCAAGAGTTGACCCAATACAATCACCATCTGGTCTTTCATGACCCAATATACATATAGAATTTGCCTTATCAATTTTTTCATTAAAAATATTCATATTACACCTTATCCATAAGTAAAATTAACATATAATCATCATTTATATTTCCATGAACTTTGTTTACACTTAATTTTGTAATTTCTTTAAGCTTTAATTTTAAGTTTTCAATGTTTGTATATTTACACGCTGTAATTAGTTTATTAATTCTCCATAGTGGTAAATTCATAATTTGTGCAATTTCACTTGAAGCTTTATTCTTTTCTACTAAATCTTTACACACTATTAAATTACTAATTTGTGATGCAAAGGAAGCAAAAATTGCATTTGGATTATATGAGCCATCAGATAGTAAATTTCCATAAAATTCTATGGCTTTATCTTGTTTTTTTTCGTTATATAGTTCAAATAATGTAAAAACACTATTTGATAAACTTTTTGTTACTATCATATCTATATCATCTTTTTTAACAGTATTATTTTTTCCTACATATGCAGATAATTTATCAATTTCATTATTTAAATTTGATAAATCATCACCACAGATACTAATTAAATAAGATATATTAAATTTATCTATATTTACTTTGTTCTTTTTAAATCTTGATTCTACCATATTCTGTAAATCTTTTTCATTTAATTTTGTAACATTCAGCACTATACCATTTTTTGCAAAATAATCTACATATTCATTTGAGGTATAGTATTTATTATACCCATCATCAGTTTCATAATTAAGGATAATAATTATATTTATGTCTTTATTCTTTTCAATAGTTTCAATTAATATACTGCTATTATTATCTTTTGAATTTTTTTTGTCAGTTTTATTCTTTTTATTTTTAAAATAATCTATATTTTCAAATATAACAAGCTTTTTGTCATTCATCATTGGCATATTGTCAAGATATTTAATAACTTCATTAATTTCAAAATTTGACTTATCATAAATCCTTGTATTTGCTTTTAATGTATCCTCAAAATTAATTATAGCACTTTTTTTTATATTTAAAATATAAAAATCTTCTACTCCATATATAAAATATAATGGGTAAAAATTTTTAGATTTAAAACTATTGTTGATTAATTTAATTTTATCGATATAACTTTCTTTTATCATAATTGTATCATTATTCTTTTTAATGTGTTATAATATGTATATGAATAATATTGAAATATATGTACATATACCATTTTGTGAAAGGAAATGTAATTATTGTGATTTTGTTTCTTTTCATTCAACTTATGATGTAATTGATAAATATATAAAACAGTTGTTAAAAGAAATTGAATATAAAAAATATTTATTAAATTCATATGAAGTATCAAGTATATATATTGGTGGCGGAACACCAAGTTTTATTGATTCCAAATATATAGTCTATATATTAGAAAGCATATTTAGTAATTATAATATCTCCAAAAATATTGAAATAAGTATAGAAGTTAATCCAAATTCAATTACTTTAACAAAACTAAAGTCATATTTTAATGCTGGTATAAATAGGTTAAGCATTGGTCTTCAATCAACTAATGAACTTGAATTAAAAACACTTGGTAGAGTACATAATTATAATGATTTTTTAATAGCATATAATAATGCCATACATGTTGGTTTTAAAAATATCAATGTAGATTTAATAAGTGGTATTCCTCATCAAACACCTGACACTTATAAAAAATCTTTAAAACAAGTCCTTATGCTAAACCCAAAACATATATCAATATATAATTTAATAATTGAAAATGGCACTCCTTTTAAAACAATGTTTGATAATAATGAAATACAACTTCCACTTGAGCAAGATTTGTTAAAAATGGATGAAATAACCAAAGATTTAACTTCATATTATAGGTTAAATAGATATGAAATTAGTAATTATGCCAAACAAGGTTTTGAATGTAAACACAATCTCGGTTATTGGAGTGATGTACCATACTTAGGCTTTGGATTAAACTCATCATCATACTATAATGGTATGAGATTAAAAAATAAAAGTTTTATAATCAATTATTTAAATATTGACTATAGCAAATATATAACTACTAAAGATAAATCAATATATTATGATGAAATATTATATTTAAATGAAATTGACCATATAAATGATTATATTATAACAGGTTTTAGAAAAACCAGTGGTATTGATATTAATGAATTTAAAAATACTTTTAACAAAGATTTTGAAGACCTATTTAAAACTGCCTTAAAAATATATCAAGGTATGGGATTCATTAATAAAAACAATCATTTTTATTATTTAACAGATGAAGGTTTTAATGTATCAAATAAAATACTAAGTGATTTACTTTTAAAGTAAATAAATAGCCTTATCCTTCTTTTCAATTATTTCTCCGATAACTGCACATTTTAAATCAAGAGATTTTAACTCATCCATTGCTTTATCAGCATCATTTTTATCTATAGAACATAGAAGTCCACCACTTGTCTGTGGGTCATATCCAAGTTGTTTAATCCATTCTGGGCAATTTCCAAATTCTATTTCACTTTTTATAGCATCCTCATTTCTAATAGCTCCACCAGTATAATAATCATCTTCTATATATTTTTTAATATTTTCATTAATTGTTGGTAACTTATCAATATATAATTTAGCAGATGCAATATTGTCAAGCATTTCATTTAAATGAGAGAATAAACCAAAGCCAGTTACATCTGTTAGAGCATTTAATTTATATTTAAATAATATTTCAGCGGCATATTTATTTAGAGTAGTCATATTTTTTACTGCATCATCAAAATCATCTTTTGTATCAATCTTACATTGATGAGCAGTAAGTAATATTCCAACGCCAAGTGGTTTTGTAATTATTATTTTATCTCCTACTTTTACTCCATTATTTGTCAAAACTTTTTTTGTGTCAACTATTCCAGTTACCGATAAACCATATTTTGGTATTTCATCAACTATAGTATGACCACCACAAAGTGTGCAACCGGCTTCTATAACTTTCTCAGCTCCTCCTCTCAACACTTCACCAATAGTTTCTGGCTTCATCCCATCTGGAAATGCAGCAATGTTTAAAGCCATAATTGGACGGCCACCCATAGCCCAAACATCTGACAAAGAATTTGTAGCTGCTATTTGACCAAATAAATATGGGTCTTCAACCATTGATGGGAAAAAATCAAGTGTCTCAATAATTGACACATCTTCATTAATCTTATAGACAGCAGCATCATCTTTTGACTCATATCCAACAATCAAATTATCATCTTTAACACCTTTTGGCAAAGACTTAAGTACTTCCTCCAAAGTCTTTGGAGCTAATTTGGCTGCTCAACCACCACTACAACTAAATTTTATTTCTTCTGACATAGTTTCACCTCAAAATACTTTTTAAAGCTTCCGATGGGACTTGAACCCACGACCCACGCATTACGAATGCGTTGCTCTACCAACTGAGCTACAGAAGCGAGTTTAATTCTATAATCCAAGATGTAAGACATTAATTAATAATATCCATGCCATTCCATAATAAGTTACTACTGCAATTAAGTCATTAAGTGTTGTAATTAGTGGACCAGATGCAACAGCTGGATCAACTTTAATCTTTTTAAAAAACATAGGGATAAGTGTTCCAAGTGTTGAACTTATAATCATTGCAATAATAAGTGAAAGTCCTACACAGCCTGAAATCCAATAAGAGTATTGCCATGATAAACCTTTATAAAAATGTATATATAATCCTAAGAACATAAAGGCAAGTGTTGCTAAAATCATACCATTGCAAAAACCAACTCGCACTTCTTTCCAAACTAACTGAACTTTTTGTTTAAATGTAAGATTTTCATCCATAAGCACTCTTATAGTGACAGCAAGACTCTGTGTACCAACATTACCTGACATATCAAGTATTAAGGTTTGAAATGCCATAACAATTGGTAATATCTCTATAACACCTTGGAAGACTCCTACAACACTTGATACAAAAAGTCCAAGACAAAGAAGTATAAGTAACCAAGGTAATCTTTTCTTTAAACTTTCTATAATTGGTTCAGACAAATCTTCCTCAGCAGTAAGACCTGCAAACTTTGCATAATCTTCACCCATTTCTTCATCTACAACTTCTATAAGATTTTGAGAAGTAATAACTCCAAGTATTCTATTGTTATTATCAAGAACAGGAATAAGTCCCTCACTATAATCTTTAAGTCTTTCAATACAATCATCAATATCTTCGTGACCATATACATATGGGAATGAAGTCATAATCAAATCTTTTAATGGCATATCTTTTTTTGCTATTATAAGCTCTTTTAAATCAATAGCACCTACAAATGCATTGTCTTTATCTTCAACGAAAATTGTTGAAATATTATCATTTTCTTTTGCTTGCTCTACAAGTTCAGCCATAGCATCTTTTGTAGATAAATCATCTTTTATAATTATACAGTTGGTAGTCATCTTACTACCAATCTCATCTTCATCAAATGAAGCAACAACTTTAATGTCTTTCCTAACATCAGACTCCATAGAATCAATGAGTAATGTTCTCTTACCTTTTTCGAGTTCACGAAGAATCTCTACAGCTGTGTCAGGTTCAAGTTCAGAAATTACAGTTGAAGCTTTTTTTAAATCCATTTCATTTATATAGATACTTGCATCTTCTTTTGAAACATACTCAAAAATAGCTCCAAGTGTTTCTGCGTCTAAAATACGATATAATTTTTGTCTTTCAGTCTTTTTTAATAACTGCAATGCATCAGCAATATTATTATCATGATAATCCTCAAGTTTACTTTTTAAAAGTTTTGGAGAAGAATTACCTCTAATAATTTTAACGATTTCGTCTTCATAATTTGGAACTTCCATTGGCTCATCATCACCTATTTCAGGATCAATAAGTTTTTCAACTTCAAGAGTTTCAGGGTCAAGTTCATTGACATTTATTTTATTTTCACTAATGTCTTTTACAGCAATTTTTTCATTTTTTTCATCTCTTATTTCTTCTTTAATTTCTTTGTCTTTTGACATAATTCACCTCCTGAAATCTTGTTATTAAACTCATATTTATAGCTTGATTCGCACATTGCATTTACGGTTCTTGATGCTTGCCAATTCAATTCTTCATTTGCCCTTTTAGGGTTACAATAAAGTTTATCTATATCGCCTTCTCTTCTACCTACAATCTTATACTTAATACTTAATTTATTAGCATTTTCATATTCCTTCACTAAATCAAGTACGGAAGTTCCTTTCCCAGTACCAAGATTATAAATCCATAAATTTGTTTTTTTATTGTTAAAACATTTAATTGTAGCAACATGTCCAATTGCCAAATCAACAACATGTATATAATCGCGGACTCCAGTTCCATCTTTTGTCTTGTAATCATTTCCATATACATTTAAGTACGGTAATTTACCAGTTGCAACTTTAGCTATATACGGCATAAGATTATTAGGTATCCCATTTGGATCTTCACCTATAAGTCCAGATTCATGAGCTCCAACTGGATTAAAATATCTTAAAATTACTGCTTTAAATGTTTTATCAGATTTTGCTTTATCCATAAGTATTCTCTCAATCATAGCCTTAGTTTCACCATATGGATTTGTGATTTCATTAAGACACTGAGAATTATCACTTTCTTTAATAGGTGATTTACAATTTTTACCATACACAGTAGCCGATGATGAAAATATAACATTATGGATATTAAATTTATCCATTAATTCCAAAATAGTAAGTGCAGAATCAATATTATTTCTGTAGTATTCTAATGGTTTCTTTACTGATTCTCCAACAGCCTTATATCCTTGAAACATAATTACTGCCTCAAAAGATTCTTTTTTAAAAACTGTTTCTAATTTTTTCTTATTACAACAATCAACTTTATAAAATGGTATATTAGTTCCAATAATTTTTTCTATATTTTTAATTACTTTTAATTTAGAATTATATAAGTTATCAACACAAACAACTGTATGCCCTTTTTTATATAGTTCAACAATAGTATGACTACCAATATAACCTGCACCACCTGCTACTAATATTCTCATAATATATCCTTTCGGGCAATATATTTGAGCCCAAATAATTATTTTTTCTTAGCAGTAATTGAATTATATCTTGGTATCAATTTATCTTTTCCACCCATATACATACGAAGTGGGAGAGGAATATATAAAGTTCCATCTTCTTTCAAATGATTTTCTAAAAATGCTATAAGCATTCTTGGAGGTGCTACACAAGTGTTATTTAATGTATGAGCAAAATAGTTTTCTTTTTCACCTTTTATTCTTATTTTAAGTCTTCTTGCTTGTGCATCAGTTAAATTTGAACAAGAACCTACTTCAAAATATTTTTTTTGTCTTGGACTCCAAGCTTCTACATCGCAAGATTTTGTTTTTAAATCTGCAAGATCTCCTGAACAACATTCAAGTTGTCTTACAGGTATTTCCAAACTTCTAAAAAAATCAACAGTATTTTTCCATAAAATATTATACCATTTCATTGACTCCTCTGGTTCACATACAACTATCATCTCTTGCTTTTCAAACTGATGAATACGGTAAACTCCTCTTTCTTCTATACCATGTGCGCCCTTTTCTTTTCTAAAACAAGGTGAAAAAGATGTCATAGTTATTGGTAATTTATCTTTTGTGATAATTTGATCTTTAAATTTACCAATCATAGAATGTTCACTTGTACCTATAAGATATAAATCCTCTCCCTCAATCTTATACATCATGGCATCCATTTCAGGGAATGACATAACTCCTGTAACAACATCAGCGTGTATCATATAAGGTGGAATGGCATAAGTAAATCCCCTATCTATCATAAAATCTCTTGCATACGAGAGTACTGCTGAGTGAAGTCTTGCTATATCACCGAGTAAATAATAGAATCCATTTCCAGCAACACGACCAGCAGCATCCATATCAACACCATCAAAACTTTCCATAATGTCAGTATGATATGGTATTTCATAAGGAGTTACAACAGGATCACCAAATCTCTGCACTTCAACATTTTCAGAGTCATCTTTTCCAATAGGTACAGAAGGGTCAATCATATTTGGAATATTCATTAAAATATCAATTAATTTTTTTTCAACTTCATTTTCTTTAACTTCAAGAGAAGATAATTTTTCTCCCTCAAGTCTAACTTGTTCTTTTAATTTCTCCGCTTCTTCTTTCTGACCTTTTGCCATAAGATTACCAATTTCTTTTGATAACTTATTTCTATTTTGTCTCAAATTATCAGCTTCTAACTGAACTTTTCTTTTCTCATCATATATAAAACAGACTTCATCAACAAGTGGTAATTTTTGATCTTGAAATTTCTTTTTAATATTTTCCTTTACTAAATCTTTATTTTCATACACAAACTTAATATCTAACATATTATTCTCCTTTATTTAATATATTTTGATTATTCTTTTTAATGTCAATAAGTCTTTGTTTCATAGCTACAACATTGTCATATAATATTGGTTCAAAAACCAAGCCTTCATCAAGATTAAACTTATTATCTCTTGAAAATCTAAGTGAATTATTGATAAAGGATGTGGAGGCTGATAAAGCATCTACTAAAGTAAAGCCATTTGTTGAGGTTTCAAAAAACATTGCATCAAATACTTCTCCTACTCCAGTTCTATCTTCTATTTTCATTGAATAGTTACAAGTAGTTTGTCTTTTACCATGATCCCCATCATAAACATCAAGTATAGTCAAAATTGCATTGTACAATTCTATTCCCGTAATTATAGTAATCTGATTTTTTTTAATTCTCATTTTTTCAAGCAGTGGAAATATACTTTCAATCACTTTTTTAGATAACTCATTTGTTTTATCTTTATTACCACTTTCATAATTTATGGTACAATATTTTTCTCTATACTCATCATATTTTTCACCAGTTATCATACAGGCTTCAGTTAAATTTGGTGTCATAATATCAGAAATTTCTAACAACTTTTTAAAATTATCAATATGTTTATCGGTTATGCCATCATATTTAATACCTTTATCTGCAAATGCTGGATCAACCATAGTCAAAACTCCACTTTCAAGTTTTGCATCAGTAATAAACTCTCTAATATCCAAAATATCATCACTATTATATATATATCCTGTTATTATAGCATCATATTTTTTATCATTTGTTTTATTGATATATGGTCTATCACCAAATGCTGTAATAATAGGTATAACATTCATATAAGCATTTCTATCATTTCTTTTTAATTCATTTAATAACAAAACTTTTTTATTCATAAACTATCCTCTAAATAGATTTTTAAATTCTCTAATATTATTTCTAATATTTCCTTTAAAGACACCTGACCCAGACACTATTAAATCACATCCGGCATCTATTACTTTTTTAACATTTTCTATATATACCCCTCCATCTACTTCTATTAAATAATTATAGTTATTTTTTGTTTTCAATTCTTTTAAATATTTAATCTTATCAAGTGCATTTTCAATAAACTTTTGCCCTCCAAATCCTGGATGAACACTCATAATTAAAACTAAATCAACTTTATCTAAAGCATCAATAATACTTTTTACTTCTGTATCTGGACTAATACTTATTCCAGCTTTTATACTTTTACTTTTAATATAATCTATTAGTTCAAGATATTCTTCACTCACTTCTCTATGAAAAGTAATTATATCTGATCCTGCATCCTTAAAACTATCAATATACTTTTTTGGATTTTCAATCATTAGATGTGTATCAAGAATAAATTTATTTTGTGTATTCTTTTTAATAGAAGCTATAACAGGTATACCCATACTAATATTGGGAACAAATACACCATCCATAACATCTAAATGTATATATTTAATATTCTCTTCATATAAAATATTTAAATCATTTTCTAAATTATAAAAATTTGCAGAAAGTAATGATGGTGATAAATTACACATATATCCTCCACTATTGTTTAAATGTTACTTCATAAGAATTCATAACTATATCATGCTCTACATCTACAACTTCAACTACTCCACTTCCAACACCGTATTCACCCTCTATTTGTGGAAAAATAAGTGGCAAAATTGTTCCAACTTTATACTCTTTTGCTTCTATTAGTTCTTTATAAACTATACCATCATTTATAGTTTGTGCGAGTCTTACTTGTAAAATTATAGTACCAGAATCTTCATAATTCGGAGAATTACTTTTACTTATTATATATTTAGCATTTAATTGACCTTTCCACACATTATTAGAACTTGATGTAAACTCAGAGCCATCCATTCCAGCACTTATTGTAAGATTAATACTTGTGCCTGATTCTACTTCTTCTCCACTATTGATAGATTGATCCATAACTACATTTCCATTAAAACTACCATTTCTGACATATTTGATTTCACCAACATATAATTGATTAATTTCCAATAGTTCTCTTGCTTCAGAAATTGTCTTACCCACAAGATTTGGCATAGTTCTTAAATTATTATTTGAACCTTTACTAATAGTAAATACAAGTGTTCCTTCATCGCTTGACTTTTTTTTGTTTACTCCTATAATATTACCCTTTGGGACAGTATTATCATTAATTTCAGATGTTATATAAAACAAATTTCTAATTCTCAATTTTTCAAGCATATCAGTCCATTTAGTTTCTTGTAATTCTTCAGTATTAGTAAAATCTAAAACTTCAGGTCCCATTGATACTACTACATCAATTGTTTTATTTTCATCAATATTATCTTTTAATACTTTTATAATTTTACCATTTTCAAACTTATCACTAAACTCTTCTTTTACTACATTTAATTTTATGCCATACCCTTCTACAAGGTTATTTGCAAAATCTATATATAATCCATTTATTGATTTTGCAATATTATCTATAATTATACTATTTGTAGCAATATTTTCTACATTTTTATTTTCAGTTTTTCTTGTATCAAGTGCTATAAAAAACATAAGAACTAATAATAACACAACAGCAATTATAGCTCCAAATATAAGTCTCCTCATAAGCAAATGATGTTTGTATGCACCATCTCTTATATACTTATCATAAAATGCTTGTTGTTCAGGTGTCAATGATTCTTCATTTGGTTTGTTATATTTTGTTTTATTTGTATATTTCTCTGAAACTGCTTTTATAACCTTCATATCTTCATCAGTTAAAATTACAGTTTTACCTTCTTCATCATCATCATAAGTATTATCTTTTATATAACTACCATCTTTATCTTTAAGAGCAAGTTCCAAGTCGCCAATCATCTCTTCAATATTTTGATACCTTTCACTTGGCAACATTCTTGATGCTTTTAATATTATTTTTTCAAGACTTTTATATACTTTATCATTTTTTAAATGTGGTGCTTGTAAATTATTTCTAAGGTGAGATATTATAATATCAAGTGGTGTATCTCCCTCAAAAGGTACACACCCAGTAATCATCTCATACATAGTACAACCAAATGAATAAATATCTGACCTAAAATCAACTTTGGTATTTCTTACCTGTTCTGGGCTTATATAATGCACCGTTCCAATGACTGATATATTTTTTGTAGTACTTGTTATAGCTCTTGCAATTCCAAAATCTGTTATTTTAACAATATTCTTATCATTTATAACAATGTTTTGTGGTTTTATATCTCTATGTATTATTCCTTTTTTATGGGCAGCTTGTATACCTCTTGCTATTTGAAGAGAAATATTTATAGTTTCTTCATTTGAAAGTTTACCTTTATTTTTTATATATTTATTGAGTGTAGTTCCATCAACATATTCCATAACAATATAATGCATATTTCCATCTTCAACAACATCATATGCACCAATTACATTAATATGTTTAATATCAATACATGCAAGAGCCTCGCTTTTAAACTTGTTTACAAACTCTTCATCAATAGAAAGTTCTTCTCTTAAGATTTTGATGGCAACAATTCTTTTCTTTTTAGAATCATATGCTTTATATACATAGCTCATACCACCAACACCAATTTGTTCTATGATTTCATATCTTCCAGAAAGTCTATTTAATTGAACATTATTATCTTTTTTATTCATTTATATCACCTTCTTTTTTCTTTCTACTTCTACTTCTTATTCCATTTTCAAGTTTATTTATGCGTTCTCTTAAAATATCTTTTATACTACGATTTTCATTCTCATCTTTTTTATTTAATAACTTTATATTTTTATCATTTAATTCTTTTCTTTCTTTATCAAATACACTATTTTCTTTGTTTACTTTATCTATATATATAAGAATTATAGCTATATTATCTCTTCCACCGTTTAAATTTGCTTCCTTTATTAATTCATCAACTTTAGATTCTATGGTATCATCAGAACAAACAATTTCATAAATCTTGTCATTATCAACCATATTACTAAGCCCATCAGTACATAATAATATATAATCACCTTGCATCAATTCTACATCAAAGAAATCTGGTTCAATTTTTTTCCCCGCTCCAAATGCCCTGCTTAATTGGCTTTTATATTCTTTATATTTTTCCGAGTCTCTTTCAATAGCATTTTCATTAACCAATTCTTCAGCTATACTATGATCTCTTGTAATTTGATTAATACTATAATTACTTATGTGATAACATCTTGAATCACCAACATTTACAACTATAGCTCTATCATTTATAATGGTACATAACACCATAGTTGTTCCCATACCACGATATTCAGGATTTGCAAATATTCTATATACCAAATCTGCATTTGCAAGTCTATATGCTTTACCTAATTCTTCTTTTAAATCTGTTGTATTTTTAGAAAGTGATAATTGATCAATAACAAAATCAGCGCAGTGTTTTGATGCAAAAGCGCTATCCCTATTACTACCCACTCCATCTGCAACTAAAAATATATTAGGAAAAATACCAACCTTCCTATTTTCTGCTATATAATAATCTTGATTGATATGCCTTACCATACCAAGATCTGTTTTTGCAAAAAATTTCAATTTATTTTACACTTGCCCTAAGTTGACCACAAGAGCCACTTATATCCTTTCCTAATTCTCTTCGTATAGTTACAGAAATATTATTATTTTCAAGAATATTTTTAAAATTTGATATTGTAATATTATCTGGTCTTTTAAAACTATTTTCTTTAACTTCATTTACAGGTATTAAATTAACATTAAAATCAACATGTGTATGTTTAAAACTATCTTTAAATAATTTTATTAAATTATAAGCATCATTTTTACTATCATTTATATCTTTTATTAAACAATACTCAAAAGTAATTCTTCTATTCGTTTTTTCAAAATATTTCAAAATTGAATTAAGGACATCATTTAATTTATATTTATTTGAAATTGGCATAATTTTTTTTCGTATTTCATCATTTGACGCGTGTAAACTTAATGCAAGATTGATTGGAAGATTCTCATTCATAAGTTTTTCAATATTTGGAATTATGCCGCAAGTTGATAATGTTATATTTCTCAGACCAATATTTTGTCCAAATTTATCATTAATAATTTTTAAAAATCTTATAATATTATCATAGTTTAATAATGGTTCTCCTAAACCCATAATTACAATATTTGAAACTTTTATATTATTATACTTTTGAATTAAATATATTTGTGAAAGTAGTTCATAGGTTTCAAGATTTCTTTTCATACCGCCTATAGTAGATGCACAAAACTTACAACCCATATTACAACCAACTTGAGAACTTATACATATACTATATCCAAAACTATATTTCATTAAAACAGACTCTATTATGTCATCATCATTTAATAATATTAAATACTTTTTTGTATCATCAATCTTTGATTTGTACTCTTTATATATAGATGGCATAGAAAAATCATATTTTTCTATCAAAGTTTTTCTCAAATCTTTACTAAGATTAGTGGCATCATCTATATTATCAATTACATTCTTATGAAGCCAAGTAAATAACTGCTTACATCTATACTTTTCATATCCTAAATAAACTAAGTCTCTTCCCAATTCTTCAATTGTCATATTTCTAATATTCATTGTATTTTCTCATAAAACACATATAAAATCCATCTGCTTTACTACTATCATTAATTTCAATTCGTTTTTCATATATCTTTTCAAAATCTTTATTACAACTTAAAAAATCACATATATTATCTTCATTTTCTTCTTTTGTTATTGTACATGTAGAATATGATAATATTCCACCTTTTTTAAGATATTTTTTTGATACTTCTAATATATTATTTTGTAATTTACAAAGTGATTTAATTTTTTTTTCATCAGTTTTAAGTATAATATCTGGTTTTTTATTTATTACTCCAAGACCAGAGCACGGAACATCACATAAAATAATATCATAATCTTCAAAATCATTTTCATTATATAAAGTTGCATCTTTTATATTTAATTTTATGTCTGTAATATTTAATCTTTCTATATTATCATTTATTTTTGATATTTTTTCTTCACTTATATCTCTTGCTTCAAAATAATAATTTTTATATTTTTTTGTCATCAAATAATGTAATGAGATAATTTTACCACCTGGTGCTGAACAAGCATCAAGAATTTTAATCATTTTATTATAGTCATCATAAAATTTAATTATAAAATCATATAATCTATCAACTAAATATGCTGAACTCGCATCTTGAATTATAATATCTCCATTTTTAAATGAATTTGATTCTAAAATATATTTATACTTATCTACATAATATATGCTTGAATACTTAAAGTCTAAATCACCATCATATTTTTTAAAAACAATATTTTTATCATTAAATTCATTAATTGATTTTTCATCATTACAATTTAATATTTTAAAATAACATTTTTTTAATTCATTATTTAAATTGCTTTCTTCTTTTTCATTAATTTTTTCTTTATTTGCAATATTTTTTAAAGTAGCATTGACATAACCCGATAAGTATTTTATTTTTGTATGTTTTATAATATTTACCGCTTCATTTATTGTCGCATATTCTGGTACTTTATCCATATATAGCATTTCATAAATTGCTAATCTAAATATAATCAAAATTTCTTTTTTTAATTTATGTGTTTTTACCTTAGAATATAAATTTATAATGTAATCTATATTTTTAAGGTTTTCAATAACCCCAGTACATTCTTTCTTAATAAATGATTTATCTTCATCTTTCAAATCATAAGTATTAAATATTTTATCAATTTCATTATTAAGTAATTTTTCATTTGTAAAAACTTCACACAAAATATAAAAAGAATATTCTCTTACATTTTTATGAGTTCTAATCATTAATCTCTTCTTCTATTTCCATTAATTATAATAGCAAATCTTAATAGTTGTAAAAATGTACTTGCAGCCGCAGCAACATAAGTAAGTGCAGCAGCTGTTAAAACCTTTTTCACACCATAAAGTTCAGATTCATCCATCATATTACTTTCTCTAAGAATCTTTATAGCATTATTTGAAGCATCAAATTCTATAGGAAGTGTCATTATTTGATATACAAGAGTTGCTCCAAATAAATAAACACCAATTTGTGCAAGATTCATTAAACCAAGTATAATACCAATAAATATCATTGGTATAGACAGTCTTGATGCAAAATTTACAACTGGAACTATAGCCATTTGTAAATTCAATAAAACCATTTTTCTATTATCTTGTAAAGCATGGCCACACTCATGGGCAGCTACTCCTATAGATGCTATACTTCTACTATCATAAGTTGTATCCGAAAGATTTAACTCTTTTTTTGGTGGTGCATAGTGATCAGTTAAATTACCTTGCACTCTTCCTATTTTTACATTATTAATACCACTTGACGATAAAATCATAGCAGCAGCTTTACTTGCAGTAAGCCCAGATTTAGATATAACTTGTTGATATTTAGTAAATGTAGATGTCATATACATTTGCACAGCTGAAGTTAATGCCATTGCTAAAATTACTAAAACATATGTTGAATCAAAATACATAACTATTCTCCTTTACATAAATATTTATAATTTAAGGCCATTTATAAAATCTTTTGAAAGCATCTTATTCTTTCCACTCTTTTGTACAACATTTATTCTAACAATACCATCTTTACATTTTGCATATAATTTATCACCTAATATAAATATATCACTTGTTAAATTTTTAGAATTAGATAAGTCTATAAAATCATTTTCTATATCAACATCCCATATTTTTAATTTATTTGTATTATCTATATCTACATAGGCAGATGGCCATGAAGTATATGCTCTTATTTTTCTTTCAACTTGAACTTTACTTTCATTTTTAAAGTCAATCTTCCCATATTCTTTCTTTATAATTACAGAGTTAGTTGCTTTATTATTATCTTGTTTTATACTTTTTATAGTATTAAAGTTTTTTACTGTATGATATATTGTATCTGCGGTGAGTATAGATAATTTTTCAAATAAAGTATCAGATGTTTCTTTTTTATCAATAGTTATACTTTTTTGTTCAAGTATATCTCCAGTATCAAGTCCCTCTTCCATAAGCATAGATGTAGTACCGGTTATTTCATCTCCATTTAATATAGCACTTTGTATAGGTGATGCTCCTCGATATTTTGGAAGAAGCGATGCATGACCATTTATACATGCAAATTTGGGTATATCTAATATTTCTTTTGATAAAATCTGACCATAAGCAACAACAATTATAAAATCTGGATTTATGTATTTGATTTTTTCTATAGTTTCTTTATCTTCTTTTATTTTAATTGGTTGCAATACATCAAGTCCCAATTCAACTGCCTTTTTTTTGACATCAGAAAAATTTATTTTTTGACCACGATTTGATTTTGAATCAACTTTTGTGACAACAAAACTTATCTCAATTTCTTTATCATTATAAAGTTTTGTAAGTGTAGGAACGGAAAAATCTGGTGTCCCCATAAAAACTATTTTCAATTATCTACCTCTTCATTATCATTTACCAATGTACCTGGTACAACTTTATCTGTATATAATATTCCATCAAGATGATCAACTTCATGGCATATAATCCTTGCAAAAAAATCTTCAGCATCAAATTCCATATCATTCATATTTTCATCTTTTGCTCTTACAACTATACTCTTTGGTCTTATCACAGTCCCTATATAACCATCAACTGACAGACAACCTTCTTTATCTTCAAGTGTTTCTTCTGATTTACTTATTATTTCTGGATTGATTAAAACCACTTCGCTCTCATTTTCATTTGGTTTACAAATAATAATCCTTTTAAGTACTCCAACTTGTACAGCAGCAAGTCCTACACCACCTAATTTATTCATAGTATCTTTCATATCTGAAATCAGCACTTTAAGCCTTGGAGTAAATTCTGTTATTTCTTTAGATTTTTTTCTTAATATTTCATCACCAGATTGACGAACATTTCTTATAGACATATTATCCTCACAATAAAACATATTTAGTTATTACACTAAAAAATATATTTGTTTTAACACAAACAAACCATAGGGTTTTTGCCCTATAAACATAATACTATTTTACTTCATTTTTCAATATTTTACAACCTTTTTACAATAATAAACAATAAAAAAAGCCATACAGGCTTTAAGCGAGCGTGAAAGGATTCGAACCCTCGACACCTTGGTCCGTAGCCAAGTGCTCTATCCAGCTGAGCTACACGCTCATATATTATAATTATATCAAAATTTAGTATTATGTCAAGCAACTTTTAAATCTTGATTTAATATAAGATTCTCTAATTAGAAATTTCTTCCATATCAATATTTATTTTTTCAATAACTTTATTAAGCAAAGGTTCATAAATCTCATTTTTGGGATGTACCAAATCTTTTTCACTATCAAAACCATTATCCTTAATTAAATCAACGAGAGGCACATATAATAAATTTCTGCCAATAATTATCTCTTTTACAGCAGAATTATACTCTTCAATATTAAATTTTGAATATATAAGATTAGATTTTACTAAAAACTCGTAATGTGGAGCAATATAATCTGTCAATATTACTTTCATTCCTTTTTCTATCAGCTTATCAACTGTTAGACCTAATACAAATTTAAACTTATTGGGTTCAAATTGTTCCATATAATCATTTGGTCCTATAAATAAAAAAGCATATTGGAATGTATCTGGTTTAATCTCTGGCAATAGTTCAAAATATATTTTTGTTATATTATATCCTGGTCTTACAATATAATTATATAATTCAACAGTATTTTTAGCCATTAAATAAGCATAACTATCTCCAATTAATAAAAACTTACCACCATATAGATTCATAGGTGATGGATATAAATCATACGATATTTTATTAATATCAAGTTTTTTACCATTTAATTTTGATGCATAATTATTGCTTATTGTAATGATAATTAAAAAACTAATAAATATTATTTTTTTTAACTTTTTTATCATTTTAAAATTTTTGCCAAATATTGTCCTGTCCAAGATTTTTTAATTTTTGAAACTTCTTTAGGTGTTCCCGTTGCAACAACTGTTCCACCTCTATCACCAGATTCTGGTCCTAAATCTATTATATAATCTGCTGATTTTATCACATCAAGATTATGCTCAATAACCACCACAGTGTTACCTTGGTCAGTTAATTTTTGTAATATGTCTATAAGTTTATGAACATCATAAAAATGAAGTCCAGTAGTTGGTTCATCAAGAACATAAATAGTCTTTCCAGTAGAACGTTTTGCAAGTTCATAAGCAAGTTTTACTCTTTGAGCCTCTCCACCAGAAAGTTCAGTGGCTGGTTGTCCAAGTTTCATATACCCAAGTCCTACTGCTTTTAACACTTCCATAATTTTCATTATACGAGGTTGATTTTTAAAAAATTCATTTGCGTCATCAATTGTCATTTCAAGTACATCATAAATATTTTTATCTTTATACTTAACTTCAAGTGTTTCACGATTATATCTCTTGCCACCACATACTTCACAAGGTACATATACATCTGGCAAGAAGTGCATTTCTATTTTTCTTATTCCATCTCCTTCACATGCTTCACATCTTCCACCTTTAACATTAAATGAAAATCTACCCTTACTATATCCTCTTTCTTTTGCATCAGGTGTTGATGAATATAAATCTCTTATCAAATCATAAACACCTGTATATGTTGCTGGATTGGACCTTGGAGTTTTTCCTATAGGACTTTGGTCTATCATAATTATTTTATCCAGTTGTTCTGCGCCTAATATTTTATCATGTTTTCCAGCTCTTGTATTTGTACGATTAAGAGTTTTCGCAAGACTTTTATATAATACTTCATTTATAAGACTTGATTTTCCACTTCCAGATACTCCAGTTATGCAAGTGAATATTGATAATGGAATATCAACATCAATATTTTTTAAATTATTTTCTTTTGCACCTTTTATAGTTATATATCCTGTAGGTTTTCTATAAACTTCAGGTTCTCTAATTTCAAGTTTTTTACTTAAATATTGGCCTGTCACACTTTTTTTACAGGCCTCTACTTTTTTAATATTTCCACTAACTACTAATTCACCACCATTTACTCCAGCATATGGACCTATATCAACAAGATAATCTGCTTCTCTCATAGTTTCTTCATCATGTTCAACTACAAGTACTGTATTTCCCAAATCTCTTAAATGTTTTAATGTTGCTATAAGTTTTGAATTGTCTCTTTGATGAAGTCCTATAGATGGCTCATCAAGTATATAACAAACCCCTACAAGCCCAGTTCCTATTTGCGTGGCAAGCCTAATTCTTTGTGCCTCACCACCAGATAATGTAGAAGTCATCCTTGAAAGTGCTAAATAATCAAGTCCTACATCAATTAAAAAATTAACTCTTGTTTTAATCTCTTTTAAAATTACTGAACCAATTTTTTCTTGCATATCAGTAAGTTTTAATTCATTTATAAAATTTCTAAATTCAATTAATGATAAATCACAAACTTCAGCAATATTCTTCCCACCGACTGTAACTGATAGTGAAGTTTTCTTAAGCCTCTGCCCATGGCACTCTTCACAAGGAAGTAAAGTCATAAATTCTTCATAAGAAGCCTTTTGTGCATCAGTTGACCATTCATTATATCTTCTTCTACAAGACTCTATCACACCTTCCCAATTCACTTCCCAAGTATTAGTGTTGCCAGCTGCTGAAGTAAATTTAACATTTACAATCTCATCACCAATGCCATATAAAATAATATCTTTTTCTTTTTTAGATAAATCTTTCCATGCTTTATCCATAGAAATTTTATATTTTTTTGCGACAGCTTTTATAATAGCACCTGCCCAAGAGCCATCTTTATTAATTGAACCAAAACCTGGAACTACAAGACATCCATCATTAAGTGATAAAGTCTTATCAGGCACCATTAAATCAACATCAAACTCTTGTTTAAATCCAAGTCCACTACACTTTTCACATGCACCAAACGGATTATTAAAAGAAAATGATCTTGGTTCGATTTCCTGCATACTTATTTCACAATCACTACATGCAAAGTTTTGACTATAATTTTGTGGTTTGCCACCTATTACATCAACCTGAAGTAGTCCATCAGATAACTTAAATACTGTCTCTATACTGTCAGTTAATCTTCTCTCAACTCCTTTTTTTATAACTAATCTATCAACAATAATTTCTATGTTATGTTTTATATTTTTATCTAACTTAATATCTTCATCAAGTAAATATTCATTTCCATCTACTCTAACTCTTGAGTAACCAGATTTTTTTGCAGACTCAAAAACTTTTTCGTGGCGACCTTTTTTACCTCTAACAACATAAGCAAGAAGTTGAACTTTAGTTCCTTCATCTAATTTCATTATGCTGTCAACTATTTCATCAATAGTTTGCTTTTTAATTTCTTTACCACAATTAGGACAATGAGGAATACCTATTCTTGCATACAAAAGTCTCAAATAGTCATAAATTTCAGTTACAGTACCAACTGTCGATCTTGGGTTTCTATTGGTTGATTTTTGGTCTATAGATATTGCTGGAGAAAGACCTTCAATAGATGTAACTTTTGGTTTCTCCATTTGACCTAAAAATTGTCTTGCATAAGATGAAAGAGATTCCATATATCGTCTTTGTCCTTCTGCAAATATCGTATCAAAAGCAAGACTTGACTTGCCACTTCCAGAAACTCCAGTTATAACTACAAGTTCATTTCTTGGAATATCAACATCAACATTC
>CADCOW010000106.1 GCA_902803205.1 uncultured Eubacteriales bacterium
AGGTCTGTATATAATTCAAATAGAATAGAGGGCAACACATTAAGTCTGCCTGAGACCTATTCTATTATTTTTGATAATAAAAATAAACTGGAAGTAAAAACTACAGAAAGAGAAAGGTATGAAGCGATAAATTTAAAATATGCTTATAGTTATATATTGAAAAATTTAGAAAATAATATAACGGTTGACATGATTAAAAAGATTGCAAAGTTTATAAATAAGAATATCAAAGATATTGATAGCTTTAGAAAAACACAAGTATTTATAAAAGGTGCAAGCGATATTCCGCCAAGAAGTGAACAAGTTCCAATGCTTGTAGGAGAATTGATATATAAGAAAGGAAAAGAAAAAAATGAAGACATATTTGACTATGTGGCAAGGTTCCATATAGAATTTGAACACATACATCCATTTGAAGATGGTAATGGTAGAACTGGAAGGGTGCTTATGGCAAAGGAATTACTTAGTAGAGGACTTGCACCAGTTGTTATACCTTATAGTAGAAGAGATAAATATATAAATTGTTTGGATGGTAGAGATATAAAAGGCTTATCAAAAATGTTAAAGGACTTAAACGAAGAAGAGTTAGCGAGAATGTTAGAATTTGGAATTAAACTATAGTTATGACAAATTTTGATTTCCTAAAAAAGCATAGCGAGTTTGAATCATTTGCAGACATTGCAGTTCAAGCTGAAGAATTATATCCAAAATATTTGGATATGAGTGTTGTTTGCTGCCAAAGAGCACTTGAAATTAGTGTCAAGTGGATGTTTTCTGTTGATAGAAATCTAGTGACTTGGCGAAATCCTGAGAGTGTTACTTTATCTGATTAGATGCATACTTATCAATTTAGAGAATTGATAGGAAGAGATTTATTTGAGAAAATAAATTTTATTAGAAAGAAAGGCAATGATGTAAAACATAAATTGAATATTGTCATTACTAAGGGACAGTGTGAAGTTTGCCTTAGAAATTTATTTGAATTTTTAGACTATGTATCATGTTTGTATATTAAAGGTTATGAGTAGCAAAAGTATGTAGGAGCATATCTTGTAAATGATAATGAAGGGGCTCGCATAGCTCGCCCATACAATGAAGAATATAAAGAGATTACTTATAGTGAGTTATTAGAAAAGAACCAAGATAAAGAAGAAAAATATACAAGCGAAAGAGAAAAGAATCAAGGCAAATATAATCCGCCTCATGATATCACTGAATATGAAACAAGAAAAATCTATATAGATGATATGATTACTGATGGTGGGTTTAAGATAGGAAAGGATTGTCTTGAAGAAGTTGAAATTGGAGAGATGCCAAATGCTAAAGGTAAAGGCTATGCCGACTATGTACTTTATGATGACTTCAATGTTCCACTTGCTGTGATAGAAGCAAAGAGATATAGTGTTGATCCATCAGTCGGAAGACAACAGGCAAAACTCTATGCTGACTATTTAGAAAAAAAATATGGTAGAAGACCTATTGTATTTTTGACAAATGGCTTTGATACAAGAATAATAGATAATGATTATAACGAAAAAGAAATCTCGGCAATTTATTCAAAAAAGGATTTAGAAAAGAGATTTAAATTGAGTAGAGAAGAAATTAAGAATTATAAGATTAATCATTTTATTACAGATAGGTATTATCAGGAAGAGGCAATCAAGAGAGTTTGTGAAGACTTTTCTAAAAAAAGAAGGAAAGCCCTTCTTGCTATGGCTACAGGTTCTGGAAAGACAAGGACAGTGGCATCTCTCGTAGATGTTTTGCAACAAGTAAATTGGATTGAGAATATATTATTCTTAACTGATAGGACAGCGCTGATAACACAAGCGAAGAGAGCGTTAACACAATATTTGCCTGATTTAACATTGACAAATCTAGTTTCAAATGAGTTTGATCCACATGCAAGATGTGTATTTTCAACATATCAAACTATTATAAATAAAATTGATGATTTAAAAGATGAGCATGGGAGAATTTTTTCACCAGGACATTTTGATTTAATAATTATAGATGAAGCACACAGGTCAATATATAAAAAGTATAAAGATATATTTATGTATTTTGATGCTTTGATAGTTGGGCTCACTGCTACACCAAAAGATGAAGTTGGTAGAAACACTTATAATGAATTTGAACTTGAAAATGGTATACCAACTTATGCCTATGATTTAGAGCAAG
>CADCOW010000107.1 GCA_902803205.1 uncultured Eubacteriales bacterium
ATCAATCTTAAAATCAATTTGTATATTTTCTTTTGTAATCTTTTTAATCTCTTTTATATTTAAATCTAAAATCTTTGAAATCTCATCACGCGTTAATTTGTGGAAGACTATGATATCATCTATACGATTAATAAACTCTGGCTTGAAAATCTTTTTAACCTCTGATATTACATTGTCTTTCATCTCAGCATAATCTCTTTCTTTATCCTCATCTAAAGTACTAAAACCAGGCTTTGTATTATCAACTATTCTATTTGCACCTACATTTGAAGTCATAATAATTATAGAATTTTTAAAGCTAACTTTTCTACCCATAGAATCAGTCATATGACCTTCATCAAGTACCTGCAACAAAACGTTGAATATATCTTCATCTGCCTTTTCTATTTCATCAAAAAGAACTACTGAATATGGATTTCTTCTTATCTTTTCAGTAAGTTGCCCACCTTCATCATGTCCTACATATCCAGGAGGTGAACCAATAAGTTTAGATACAGTATATTTTTCCATATATTCAGACATATCAAGTCGTATTAAATTTTGATCACTACCAAATAAAGTATCACTTATCGCTTTACAAAGTTCAGTCTTTCCTACACCAGTAGGTCCAAGAAATAAAAACGTACCTATAGGACGATTTGGGTCTTTAATACCAACCCTATTTCTTCTTATAGCCTTTGATATGATATTTATTGCATCATCTTGACCTATAACTTTTTTGTGAAGCGTATCCTCAAGATGCATCAGTTTTTCGTTTTCGTCTTCTGTGAGTTTCTTTACAGGAATTTTAGTCCAACCTGATACTATATCTGCTATATCCTCTTCACCAATTATAAGTTCACTCTTTTTTCTCTTCTCTTCAATTTCTTTTATAAGTTCATCATACTTATATTTTTTTTGTAATTGTTTTTTCTTTACTTCTGATGCCTCTTCAATTAAATCTTTAGATATTAATTTTTCTTTTTCAACTTCAAGTGCTTTTATCTCTTCATCCAAATCTTTAACTTCTTTTGGCATATCATAAGATTTTATTTTAAGTTTGCTACATGCCTCATCAATTAAATCAATAGCTTTATCTGGTAAGTTTCTATCTGGGATGTATCTCACACTTAATTTTGTAGCAGCAACTATAGCTTCATCAGATATGGCAATCTTATGAAATGTCTCATATCTTTTTCTTAAACCTTTTAAAATTTCTATACTTTCTTCTTCAGTTGGTTCTTTAACTTCAACTGTCTGAAATCTTCTTTCAAGTGCAGCATCCTTTTCTATATGTTTTCTATACTCATCTATAGTAGTTGCACCTATGACTTGTATATCTCCTCTTGCAAGAGCCGGTTTTAATATATTTGCAGCATCAAGAGCACCTTCTGCACCACCTGCACCTATAATAGTGTGAATTTCATCTATAAATAAAATTATATTTTTATTAGATGATAATTCTTCTATGATTCTTTTAATTCTTTCTTCAAATTCTCCACGATATTTAGTTCCAGCCACCATACCACTTATATCAAGTGATACTACTCTCATATCTTTTATTGTATCTGGAATCATACCTTTATTGATAAGTATAGCAAGCCCTTCTGCTATGGAGGTTTTCCCTACACCTGGTTCTCCTATAAGACAAGGATTATTTTTTGTCCTTCTTGATAAAATTTGAATTACACGATTAATTTCTTTTTCTCTACCTATAACAGGATCTATAAGATCATGTTTTGCATATTCAGTTAAGTCTTTTGAGAATTGATCAAGTATTGGTGTATTGGACATAGGATTAAATGTTTTAACATTTGCTGATTTATCATTTATACCTATGGTATTTAAAAGGTCCACATACATCTTTTTTGTATTTGAACCTTTTATAGTATTTAAAATTTTGATTGCCAAACAATCATTGTCCTTTAATATAGCCATGAGTATATGTTCAGTTCCTACTTTATCAACTCTCATAGCTTCTGCTTCATCTTCCGCTCTTTTTAATATTCTTCTTGCCGATGGTGAGTATCCACTTGCATCCATAACTGATATGTCATTGCCAGAATCTATATTTTGTTCTATCATCTTACGGACAGTAAATTCATCTACACCATTTACCACAAGCATAGTGTTGGCAACATTATTTTTCTCAATCAAAAGACCGAGCAAAATATGTTCCGTGCCAACATATGCATGTCCAAATTTCTGTGATTCAATTAAAGCAGTGTTTAAAACTTTTTTCGATACTTTTGTATATTCCATTTTTAACCTAAATCCTCTATTTCAGCTTCTACATCATCATTTACATCATTATTAAATTTATCATCATATCTATCATCAAATGTTTCTTTTTTTGTATCAAGACCATAATCATCATCAAGTTCATCATTTGTATTTCTATCAGTATTTGAAGATACCCTTCTTGGTTTAGATGAGAAATAATCATCGTCGTCATCATCAAGTTCATCTATATTTTGTTTTTTACCTGAACTACCACGCACAATTAAAATTATCATAATTATAATAAGTAAAAGAACAAGTGCTGCAAGAATTATAGTTACTGGGAAAATAATTCCAAATCTCTTACTTGTCTCATCACTTTTTTCTTTCAAAGCATTGTATTGACTAAGTAATCCTTCATAATCTCCAGCATTTGGTTCTGGCACATATCTTTGTATAGTATTATCTCCACCTCTTGAATCGTAGCGATAAAAATCAGTAACACCATCTTGATTCATACCATATACTAAAAATACTTCAGGTGTCTCTCCTTCAGGTGTATTATTTGGACCATAAGCCTCTATTGATTCACTACCATTTTCATAAGTCAATTTTTTATAACCACTTGGTATATCTATATGGTCAGGTTTCATCATAATAGTTATAGTATATGCTTTTGAAGAAAATCTTTGACCATTTGCTATAGTCGTAGTTCCATTTGTTACACCATTCTCAAATTTTGTTACATTTATAACATATTGCTTTTTAGTCTTTCCATCTGGTGCTGTTACATCAATAGTTACTTTATTCATACCAGTCTGAAAATTCTCATTGCCAGTTGTCACAACTCTTGCATCCTTATCTTCTGCTATAGCAGAAAGCACAAGTGAATCAACATCTGCATTGACTTCTGTATTGTAATTAAGGACACTCGCATCAAATTCTCTATCAAGTTCACCTGGTGAAAACTCAAGCTTTGATAAGTTAGCATTTTTAGATTGGGTATTTGATGGGTTGATAGTTACTTTTGATGAGCCAGTCTTAGTTATATTTACAAGATTATCTGTTGTATCATTTACCTCTTGGTCAAGAACAGTTATATTGGTTGTTCCTGCATAAAGTGCTCTAAACTTTAATTGAAATTCAAGGGTTCTTGTTCCAGATGTATTACCAAAACCTGTTCCGCTCATTCTTACTGTGCCAGCACCACCTTCAGCATTAGTTCCTTCCATAAACTCAAGCATATTTGGGTCATATTGCACTGTAATATCAGCAGATTTAATTCTTACATCTTGTGATTTAATTTTACAAGAAACGCTGAAAACTTTATCTCTTGTAACTTTTGGGTCACCAAATTGAATAACTGCAGTTCCTGCCAGTGCAAAAAATGCAAATGTAATAACAAGTATTAAAGTTGTAAATATAAATTTTAAAGTTTTAAATTTTTTCATACTTCCTCCTACTGTCCAGGCCCAACACCTATAATTACTCCGTTTGCACCTGTATTATTTATTTGCCCCCCAAGACCTAACGGTCCATTATTAAAGTTTTGATATCCAACTTGCACACCACCATTTGTTGGTATTAAAACTTGTGGCGTACTATATGGATTATAATTATTGCCTTCAACTCCTGGTCTATATATACTTATATTATATTGTCTTATACTTCCATTTTCAGCCACACAATATATGATAGCCTTTGTATAAGATGTCATTGTTAAAATATTACCTATGCCACCTACTGATGCTTTTTTGTCATATGCCTCTGCACCAATAAATACCGAATTAGCATTTGAATCTATAACTACCGAGTAGTCGCTGACATCTGGGTTAAATGTTGGAGTCAATATATAATTAGCAACAGCTAAGGTTTTTAATTTATTATTTGGACTTCCATCACCTGTAGGTATAGGTACATTAGTCTCTGGCATATTGTTATACACTGGTATTTTAAACTCATGCGGCATCTGAAGCATAATTTCATCATAAGCATTTCCTAAAATCTGTCCTTCTGCACCTGCACCAGCAACATTTGTCATATATTGATGTTTAAATAAACTATCACCTTGAACATTCCATTTTTTTAGGTAAAATGTATCTTGACCAGTTTTAATATAACTATTTGCATAAAAATCGCAAAGCCCATATATTCCTTTTTCTTTTGAATTCCAAGGTCGATTGTAAGAACCTTCAGTACTTGCATATTTAAGCCCATTTTCAATTGCACTTAAATCACTACTCTTAAATGCATTTATATTTCCATAATTATAGTAGCCTTTAAACTTTGCATTGTTGCCTGATACAGAATCCGAACCATTTTTACCTTGTTCTTGTAAAATCATAGATACTATAACATATGGATTACAATTTACTTGTCTGCAAGCATCAAATATAAGTTCAGCATAACTATAAGTTCCTTTTGGCATATAAGTAAATGGAAATGACTCCATATTTTCAGTATAATTTCCATCTGGTGTATTTGCTTGTATATTATTATTACTTATAATTCCCTGATTGTTTTGTATTGGTACTCCTGCAGCAGGACCAAGTTGTTCTATATTTCCATATGGACCATTTACACTGGTAAAACCATAAACTAAATCATCATCTTTTCTATTCATAAGAATAGGTATAACTACTGTATTTGGATCCCAAGGTACTATTTCTATGCCAGGGTAAACTACTCCATTATTAATATTTTGATTTATATTTGTTATTCCTTCTGTATTAACCGTTGAATCAAGGAAAGTTCCCTTTACCATCTCTTTTACACCATCAAGCGAATGGATATTGGCATTGAAGGTGTGATGCTCGAATTGAAATACATAAGGGTCATATAAAAAATTTCTCGGATCAAGATAAGCCGCTGTCACTTCTCTGCTTGCAGCAACCCAAGCACTACCATCAAATGTAGGCCAAGTAGAAGTTGCCCAATCATATTTACCTGTGTCTGTAGATTTATAGGAAGATATGGATGTCGCATTTACAAGAGTTCTTGTTCCTATAAGTTCATTATCTACTACATAATCAAAATCTAAGCCAGTATTATGCACAGTAAAAATCCAATTTGGGAACATAGCGTGAAGTTCTCTAAGTCCTGCCTTGTATGATTCAGGAAATCTTTTCACAGTGAGATCATTTTCAAAATTTGCATCATATATATATGGTGTTGCTTCTTTACAAAAGTCCGACCTTATATATCCATTTTGTCCATTATAATTAAATTTATACCAAGTCTTACCATTAGTTTGAGAATCATTTAAAACTTCTAATGGTATAATCCTATATCCAAGTTGAACTGTACCAATTAACCTATAGTTAGTACCAGGTCCAGACCGAACATTAACACTAGTTCCTTTAACAGTGACTGAATTTGGTATTGCATAAGTATTAATCACACAAAAAGAACCAAAATGCGGATTCACTATGATAAAAGACACACACATAAAAAAGATAAATGTGCTCTTTACACATTTTCTAAGCATTTTATTCAATATAAATATTATATACTATTTTAGATAAATTAGCAAGAAAATAGTAGCCCTAAGACTACTATTTTCAAATCTCATTTTTTAATTACTTTTTTATCGGTATATATCCAGCCTTTCTAATATCTTCCCTTCCTTTATCAGATAAGATGTAATTATAAAGTTTCATAGTCTCTGAATCTTCTGGTGTATCTTCTCTTATAACTAAATAATATTGATTTAAAAATGGATATTTTGCACTACTAATAGTTTCATCACTTGGCATAATGCCATCAACAGATATTAATTCAAGTCCAGGAACTGCATACATTTTCTTAGCATAATAAAATACACTATAACCGAGTGCATTACCTGTGTCATTATAAGAAGCAAGCATCTCTATCAAACCATCCATTCCTTCTATACGATATTTGATAGGTGCATCAACTGGTTTTACATCTTTCATAACAAGATTTAAAAATAAAGTTTGACTTCCACTATTAAGAACTCTTTGATATGCTTCTATGACAGCATCATCTCCACCAAGTTCTTTCCAATTAGTTATTTTTCCACTGTAAATATCTCTTATCTGCTCTGTGGTAAGATTTTTTACTTTATTCTTTTGATTTACAATAAATACAAGTGCATCTACACCTATTGGTGTAACTTTAAGTTTTACAGGACTACTATCAATTAATTTTTTTGTCTCAGCAGATGGTTCATAAACTAAAAGTAAATCATTTTTACCATCAATTAAATTTCTCCAAGCATAATCTGTAGTAGTTACATCAAGTGAATTATTTTGTGATTCTGTTAAATCCTCACCAAGATAACTTGATCTAATTTGAGCCATCATTGGTATATTTGCAGTAGAACCATCTACTCTTGGGTAATTAACCTTTTTGTTTTGTTCTACTTTTTCTACAGTTTCTGAATTTTTACTTTCAGTTGAATCAACATTATTTTTAGCAGTATTTCCGCTATCACATGCTACCAAAGCAAGAATCAAGCAAGCAACTAATAAAAGCCTAATTTGTTTCATTTTTTTTACTCCTTTATTTCTAATATTCAATAAAGTTTCCTTTATAGTCTGATATTACTGAATCTTCAGTCATAGAATCAAAGATAGAATACTTAAGTATTGGTCGTCCTTCATAATCCATAATTCCATATTCAAATCCATTTTGATAATTCATATATTTTTCTTCTTTATAACCTATATATTTTAAATTATCAATTATATAATTATAATTCTCATCAATTAAGCCCATTCTCTTTGTATCTAAGTCAGTAAATTCTCTTAAATTTGTTTTATTGTCATACCAAGTGTCTATTTCTAATTTTCTGTCTATTGTCTTTACTATATTTAAATCTTTATCTACTATCTTTGTACCATCTTTATCAACTATAACTATATAATTATCATATGAATCAAACTTAGCATTTATAACATTTTCAAATATAGGCTTAAACTTCTCATCAAATACTGTAAATGAATCCACATAATTATAATTCTCATCCATACTATCTGCGAAAAACTTTTTGCCAAATTTATCATATTCATCTATGTTTCTTTTATTATTTAATTTAGTCACTTCATTTAAATCTATATCATATATAGTATCATTATTAGATATAAGTATTCCTTGATTTTCAAATCTTGTTGATAAATTTTCAAATGACGCAATTAATTTTCCTTCTGTATTAAATACATCTATAGGATTTTTATCATATGAATTATCTTCTTTATCAACTGATGCTAATATTAGCACTTTGTCATTATAAGTCAGTAAATCTATATAAGAATACTTTTCTTTCCCATCAATTATATTTTCTTCTTTTATCTTTTTCATCAATGGCTCATATTGTTTTTCCATTGCCATTTGTTTCATTTGTTCAGTGTCTTCAGTTTTTTTATAATCTCTTTCCTCTCCCACTCTTTCATTATTTATCACATCATAGTCAAAAACTTTATTTCCTACTCTAAGAGTTAATATTTTCCTATTGCTTGTCCATACATTTTCATCTACATCATCATCTAACATCAATTCAAAATTTGAATTAAGAAAATTATATTTATAATTATTTGAATCATCATTCGTATTGCCTATTTTTTTTCTTAATATAGCATATTCTACTCCATCCTCATTTACCACAAAATCTATTGAATATCCATCTATTTTCTTTATTTCATTTAAGTCTCCATCTGTAACTAATACTTCCTGTATATCATTTTCTTCGCCATAAGATGAATTTGAAAAAATAAATTTACCATTTAAAACATATACTATGCTATAATTTAACTTTGAAACTTCTTTTGTATTTACATCAAATACATTTAGTTTCGAATTTATTTCATCCCTATTTGCTTCCGAATAAATAATTTTATTTTTTGATGAATACTGTGGTGAATATACCTTTGCCTCAAATCCAATGTCATTTCCATTTTTATCAAAGATTTTACATCTTGAACTTGGATTCATATCTATATACTCATAATCAATACCACTAAAAGTACTTCTTACTATAGATTCTCCCATATAAGCTTTATAGACATAGTTTACAACATCTTTTTCGATATCTCTAACTGTCCCTATTGATTCTAATTCTGGTTCTATACTTTTTATTATAATGTCTCCATTTCCATTCACAATCATAAATGTATTAGTTATATTATTTCTAATAGTATGAATCCCATTTTTAAACCACTCTTCATCTTTTATAGGTGAAATCTCATTTATTTTATTTTTTGTTTCATATGTATTAGTATCATTTGATACTTTTAATTGGTTTAAACTATTTTCATTTTTAATCTTACAAGATATTAAAACAGTTGCTAAAAAACTTATAATCAAAACTGAACTAATTTTTCTATAAAAATTTTTCATATCGTCATCCTTATTATTTATTTTTCACAAATTCCTTTATATACTCATCAATCTTATGTGCTACTTCTATAAAATCTTTTTCCATATATCCTTTTGTTGTCATTGCAGGTGTACCTATTCTTATACCACTTGCAACTTTTGGACTTCTTGTTTCATTTGGTATGCAATTCTTATTAACTGTTATATGATATTTATCAAGCATTTCTTGACATTCAATTCCAGTTATTCCTTTATCACTTAAGTCTAATAAAAACAAATGATTGTCAGTTCCACCGGTTATAACTTTATACCCCATCTTTATAAATTCATTACACATCGCTTTACAATTCTTTACAACCTGCTCAATATATTTTTTATAATCTTCAGTCAAACATTCTTCTGCTGCCACAGCCTTTCCTGCTATTATATGTTGTAAAGGTCCACCTTGTGAAAATGGGAATATTGCACTATCCACTTTTTTTGCTAATTCTTTTTTACAAAAAATCATTCCGCCTCTTGGACCTCTTAAAGTTTTATGAGTAGTTGTAGTTATTATATCTGCATATCCAAATGGAGTTGGATGAACACCTGCTGCAATTAAACCAGCAATATGTGCCATATCCACCATAAAATATGCGCCAATACTATCTGCAATCTCTTTAAATTTATCAAAATGAATTATCCTACTATATGCAGATGCACCTGCAAGAATAAGTTTAGGCTTATGTTCTTCTGCTTTTCTTTTTACATCTTCCATATCTATAAAGCCATTGTCATCTACATCATAAAATACCATATTGAAAAATTTTCCAGAAAAACTTACAGGACTACCATGTGTCAAATGTGCTCCATTATCAAGCGACATAGATAAAATGGTATCACCATAGTTTAATACTGAAAAATATGCTGCAAAATTTGCAGTACTTCCACAATGTGGTTGCACATTTACATGATAATCAGTATTGAAAACCTTTCTCCATAAATCACAGCACTTCTCTTCTATCTCATCTACTACTTGACATCCACCATAATATCTTCCTACATTACCACTTGTTCTATTTGCTGGATAGCCTTCACTATATTTATTTGTAAGGATAGAACCTACTGCTTTTAATACATCTTCACTTACAAAATTTTCACTTGCTATAAGTTCTATATTTTCATCCTGTCTCTTTTTTTCTTTTTCAATTAATTCTAAAATATCTTTAACCATTTTTTTACCTTCTATATAATTAATAAACCATCACTCCATCAGCACCAAAATAATGATTGACTCCTGCAATATTAATATTTCCTACTACCATACTTCCATCTGTATTAAAATAATATGTTTTACCATTTATTGAATATGGTCCAGTAACCATATTGCCATTTATATCAATATAATACCATTTCCCTTTTGATTTTATCCAAGTGTTAGTTGCAAATGCTCCATTTATATATGCATACTTCCAAGAACCCATAACCTGCATAAATGAACCAGTAGGTATGATCCCATTTATTGTATCATTTATAATTTGTGGTTCTGGTACAATTACACTTTGCACATTATTATTAGAATAGTTTGCTGTACCACCTATATTTGGTAAACCAGAATTACTTATTGAATATCCATTTGAAATATTTGCTTGATTCTCATAAGGAGGTCCTTGATTGACCGAATATGAAATGTCTCCTCCATAATAATTTCTATCATACCTATCATATCTATCTCGCCTATAATCATATCTATAGTCACGGTAGCAGTCATCATTATAAACATAATTTGAACTTACCCAACTACCCCATCCTGTTCTATAATTATAAGGTCTAACTTCAAAATAATAATCATAGCCAGTAAAATTCATATCATAATCAAAATTATAATTTCGCGAATAAGTTATATGCGTAGCAATCCTTCTTCCGTTTCTATATAATACAACTTCAAACTTATCAGCCTGTCCACTTACCGACCATCTTGCTGTTTTATAACTAAAGTGTGCATCATAGATATATGGGTAATCATAGTCACGATAATATCCATATGTAAATGTAACAGCATTTAAAAGCATAGTAAATGTAAATGCAAATAATAAAATTTTAATTGTTCTTTTCATATGTCCTCCATACGAATAATTATTACCACCACTTATTATATCACAACACTAAAAAATATACAAAACAATGTGCTTTTTATTTTACATTTTACCATATAAAACCACTTGCAAAAATGTCATATATTTGGTATTATATATTAGTCTTTATAAGGCCGATTGGTCAAGCGGTTAAGACGTCGCCCTCTCACGGCGGAATCCCGGGTTCGATTCCCGGATCGGTCACAAAAAAGCAAAGGTCTGCCCTTTGCTCAGAGAAAAAAAAAAAAAAAAAAAAATAGGATTATTGTTAGCAGGTAGCAAAATCCTATTTTTTTTATGTTAATAATCTTTAGAAATAAAAAAGTTAATAACAAA
>CADCOW010000108.1 GCA_902803205.1 uncultured Eubacteriales bacterium
AATAGCATCTACTCTTATATTAGCTTTAACCATTGCATCTGCTACTGCATGCTCTATACCATAACAAGTCACAGTTGCACCAGTCACCGTATCAATATTTATTGAATTGTTCTCTACCATTAGTCTTGGTATAAGTGTAATTGGTGCTTCTCCACCATTAGTTACTATCTTGCCATCAATATCTTTTAACTCTCCTCCAATTCCAGGAGTTTCATTATGACTTGTAACCTTTACATCCAAGATTTTGCCATCATCAAGTGTTACATCAACATTTATTAAGTCATTGTAACCCATAGCAGTACCTTTATAAACGGTTCCAGTGCTATTTGAAGATTTATTAAGTTCATTTTTTTCTTTTACATCATTTTGCTTTACAGTATCATTTTTAGCATTATTATTGCAAGATAACAATGTTAATACAATAACCAAAATAAGTGAAAATGATAAATACTTTTTCATAATGCTCCTTTCATAAGTTCCATTAAATAATAAACAATATTATTAACATTTCATCAATAACTCAATCATCTTTTTAGATGGATCAATAATAGGAATCCCTGATACCCTGTCCAGTGCTTCATATATATATGGAAAATGTGTGCACCCAAGAAGCAAAGCTTCAGCCCCATTAGCTGAAAACCATTCACATAGTTTTTTCAAATCATGAATTTTGATTATTTCATCAGGACTAATCTTTTTCTCTATTGATAAAACAAGTGGCAACATTCCTATACTAATTATCTCTATATCTTTATTTGCCTTTATATAAATCTCTTCAATTTTTTTTGTAGCAACAGCATTCGCTGCTAAGATAGCAATACTCTTATAATTCTTGGCTTCCATCTCATACACATTAAGCGGAGTTACAATATTTATTCCTACTTCACTTGAAAGTTTATTAAAATCTACTGCCGACGATAAAGAATTACAATACACAAGTACTTTTTTTATTCCATTAGATTTTATTTTATTTAAAATATTTAAAATTACATTATATTTACTATCTGCAGATGAAATCTGGAATTTCATTTGCTCTACTGGATTTTCATCTATTGGATAACAAAACACTTCATATCCATTCTTACTTAACAACGAAGCCCCCATACCAGTATCAACTGGTGTGCCTGCCATACAGGCGATTTTTTCTCTCATAGCTTATAGCCTCCAATAAATTACAATCCTATTTATATACATCTATATACTTTTTACTCCATTTTTTACAATATTACTAAAATTTATTTTTTTCTAATATATGTAAATACTCTACTGTTGAATCATATTTATTAGTTCTATTTGAATCTGCCTTAAACCTTTGATAATCAGTTTTTGCTAAATCATAGTACCCATATTTTGTCATTATATTTTTAATCGTGTTACAATGCATCAAACCTTCATTATTATATGATAAAAATATATATTTGAATTTGGCCTTTTTTATCAGTTCTTCAAATTCATTTAACACGGTATTTTTAGAACAATACATTGATCTTTTATATTCAGGAAGACCAGTTTTACCCCTTGGAATAAACTGTTTGTACTCTGCTATGGTATTAAGTAAATGATAATTTGCTCCATACTGTCTCTCATTATAAGGTGGATCTAAATACAAAATATCTCCTTCAATTTGGTTTATTAGCTTATTAGCATCTTCATTATACACTTCATGTTCATTATCATTTAATTGATAGTTAGCACCAACTAATACTAATTCTTTACTTGCTGAGGTTTTTAGTTTTTTTAGATATGCACCATATACACTTGCAGTATTTGCAACCTTATCTGCACATTCAAGTAAACTACATAACAAATAATAATATATGTTAGAAACTATTTTTTTTTCATTAAACCACTTTTCAATTTTTGACCTTATAGTGTCGATTTTCATTCCATTATAATCTGAAAAAAACTGTCTCTCACCATTGCCACCTAAACAATAATTCTTATATATAAATCCATCTTTAATTAATTTTGCATTATTTAGTTTTTTTATATACTCTTCTTTGTCAATAATTTCAATGTGATTTTCAATATAATTTTTATTAATCACATAACTATAATACTCAATATCATTTGCAATAACTTTTTTTACCATTGTCTTAAATGTTCTACCAACAATTCCTGTCCCAGCAAACAAGTCACAAAAAACTTTATTTGACAAATCTTTTCCACAAACTGATTTAATAGTTTTTGGTATAAAATCTTGACATAATTTAAGTTTTGAACCAATGTAATTCATTTTTAATACTTTATCCTTATAAACATTTTTACACTACTAATTATTACTATATAGTTTTTTCATAACATAGTCTACAGTATGTTTAACAGCCTCTGTAGCTATCTTTTCTGCAGATACTTTTCTATATTCTACTGGGTCATATTGATAACAACCTTCACATCCAATTTTTTCATCATAATTTTCATTCCCTTTATAATATGAGTATGGATTACCAAGTAAATTTTTTGCATTCCAACGTTTATTTGTTTCCTTACACTTTTTACAAATTTGCCTTTTTGCATCATTAGCTGCTTTACATAATGGTTGAAAATCTTCAAGTTTTTGAGTTGATATATCAGAAACTCTTTCATCATTCTTTCTGCCATCTTTATGGTCAATTTCAATTCTAGTATTTTCAGACGATCCATTTATTCCAAGCATTACACATTTTTTATTTTTATAATACTCTTTTATATCCGCTCTTATCGCTTGATTAAAAGTTTTTGTCTTGTTGAATCCTATAGTTCTAATTGCATCAATAGAATTACCCGTGGTCCGGCTTTTGTCAAACTCTAACATATATTTTTTTGCCAATGATGAACTGCTTCTACACCAACTTCCTCCATTTCCCAATTGTAGATCCTTGTACTTTCCAACAAATTTGTCAACAGTAACCCACTTTGATACCCCATTTTTATCTGGCTTTGCTAATTCTAAAAACAAATCAAGCTTTGACATCTAATACTCCTTTTTAAAAACAAAAATATATTCATGTTTGAAAATAAAATAGTCACTTTTTAACGCTCTATATCTCCATATTCCTTGACTTCCAAGTTTTCCTTTATTTCCTTCTATATTCTTTACAATTATTCCTTTTAGTTTTACATTAAATGTATTTTTTATCGCATTCATAGTATAAAATCCAAGTGGCAAAACTTCACTATTCTTATAAACATCTCCCATTACAATGGCAAAATACTTTCCTTTTTCCAAATACGACAATGCATTATCAAATGCTATCATTAATTTTTCAATAAATATATTTATATTTGAAATATTTGATAAATCTTCTTTCAAATCTGTAAATTTGATTATATCTAAATATGGCGGATGTGCTATTAAAAAATCTACTTTTTTTCTCTTGAATTTTGCAAGACTTTTAAACATGGCTTTATCAAACTTATTCGTATCTACAACATCACAATTATTTACTATATAAGAAATTTGTGGATTTTTCATTTTTCTTTTTATTTCATGAAATATCTCCTTATTAATATCAAATCCTATATAATATCTTTTAAGTTTTTCACATTCATAAAGTGTCGTTCCGCCACCTGTAAATAATTCTAGTACAATGTCTTTGGGTTTTGTATACCTACTTATAAGTTGATATGGAATTTGAGGAATAAAATTCCCATAATAATCATTTGAATGTTTTCCAGACGAATCTCTTTTATCAATCAACCATAAACTATCAACATTTAAATCTGATTCTTTCCAATTATTTATATCAACCATTTATTCTCCTAAATATTCAATACTAATTTTAATACAAATTTGTTAAAACCCTTCCCACTCATCAAAATTTTCGCCATTAGTGCTAATTGCAATTCTCTTTCCTACTAACTCTCCTGGTTCATTCACAAACTCGCAATTGTCGTATTTTTCTTTTGCAATCTCAAGCGCCTCTTCTTTTGACTTTGCCTCAACTTCAAAACTTCCTACAACAGTTTCTTCTATACTTATGCAATATTTCATAATATTCCTCTCGTATTGTATGGATTTTTACCTTCTGAAATTAATGTCTTTACTTCTCAAGTGCCTCTTTTATCGCCACTATCCCACTTGTAAGGCTTGCTATATCAGATGGCACTACAATTTTTGTTGCTTGGCCTTTTGCAAGTTTTTCTACTGATTTAATTGCCTCTAATTTTATATAGGCATCAGATGGTTTTTGTTCATTGATAAGTTTAACTGCTTCAGCTTCTGCACGAGCCACCATCTCAATTGATTTTGCCTTTGCCTCTGCTTCCATAAGCATAGCATCTCTCTTACCTTCTGCAACAGTTATA
>CADCOW010000109.1 GCA_902803205.1 uncultured Eubacteriales bacterium
GTGGACGGGGTATATTATTTGAAATTTCGGGACACCATTTAATAAAACTATAAAAAATGTCAAGAGCTCTAAAAGTTAGACCAAAGGGTGTCCCTAAATTTTAAATATTATATCTATTATTATATTATGTCTCAATTTCAAATTATTTTTCAATTTTTGCTTTAATTGTAGGTTCACTAATAGTTATATATTCATCATCATAGTTAGTCCCATTTTTAGCATTTGTTATATCCCATAATACTTTATAATATAAAACTGTATCGGCTTCAAATTCTCCTGCAAATTCAATTGTATTACTTCCATTTACCAATTCAATTTTTCTTTTAACTGTAGAATATACTGTATTATTATGCTTTTTAATTACTATAAAATTATTATCAGAATCTACATCAGTACTATATGAAGATAAAGTAATTGGATTTGTTGAAAAAACAATATACTTTTTATTTGATGCATATGACGTGCTCATATTAAAATTAATTGTTACTTCTTTATATTCATCACTATCTTTTTTATCAAAATAGAATATAGGGGTACCATTTACCATTTTATGATTACGGAAAGTTTTTTCGTTTGCAGTAAAATTGTAATTAATTCTATTTTGTTTAATTAGACACTTATTATACCAGTTTCTGCTTGTATTCTCTAATTCAGATTCTAAATTATACCCTCTAGTAAGTAATGCACAAGTTCCTCTTTCCATTTCAGAATTTTGTGCCCTCTGTTTAAATGCCCAAGCATTCCACTCTTTAGCATTATTCCACCAATACCACAAACGATTTTTTCTTTTATTGGTATAATATATTTTCCAACTTGTTCCATCTTTATATGACACTGGTGCTAAACTATCACCAGCATTATCATTATATATCTTTGTAAATTTATTTTCATATCCCGGTTTGCCAACTGTATATGAATTTCCACCATCATGATAAGATGATGTATGATTAGGACCAAGCCACAGATGTGTTGTGCTTGTTTTAAATTTTGACCAATCGCCATCAAATGATAATGAACTTCTCCAGTTTTCTTTAGTAATATCTGCACTCATTGAAGTCATATTCAAATTGCTTTCAAATTGATTATAACTCCAATTATCAGAGTAATCAGAAAGCATATATGAGCCTCTATCTAACCAAGCATTATTACCACCAGGGCCATATCCTATACCATTATTATCACTTAATATTATATATGACCCAAACATAACTGCACTTGTTTCAGCATTCCACGGAGTAACATCATTCCACCATCCATCAAGTTGAAAAAAGAAAGTGTCTGTCTTGACAAAATCTTTTGCAGTTCCTGTAGCAATAAAGTTATTGCTATCTCTTGTACCAGCAACAAATTCTCCAACATTATCAATACTATCAACAACAAATTTAGTATAAAACCTCCTGGCATTTCTTATATTAGAAGTCATAATTATCCAAGATGGTGCCCATAATGGTTGTATTTGTGGTCTAATAGTTGTAGTAGAATCATCTGCTTCCTCAATATTTTTTTTGTGATGTATTATTTGCAAAGGATATTTAATTTCATCTATATTCATTTTATATGTCTTAATTGTATCTACTGATATTCCTGCAAGATAACTTGCGATTGCCCCATCAATTTTACTATCTATTGAAGTGTTATATTGGTCAATTTGACTTTGAAAATTATTTTTCAAGGAATCAAATTCTGCTTTTGTGATAAATGCACTGCCATCATTGTCTGACACTACAGCACCAAAAACATTATTTGAAAATACGATAATTAAAAATATAATACCTATTTTCTTAATTAAATTATTATTTTTCAACATAACTTTGCTCCAATATTCTATCCATTTTTAAGACACTTGCATTTCTAATGTTGGGTCTGAAATTATTACTGCTTCATCATCATAATTAGTCCCGCCATATGTATTTGTAGTATTCCATAATATTTTAAAATATAATATATCATCTGATTTAAAATCTTTGTTAGATAATTTTATTACATTTTTCCCATTTATAAGTTCTGCTTTTCTTTTTACACTTGTAAATTCAGTTCCATTTAAACTCTTAATTTGCTCATAATTTTCATCAGAATCCACATTTGTACTATATGAAGACAGAGTAATTGGTTTCTTTGAAAATACTATATACTTTTTATTACTTGACAAAGTTGAAGAAATTGAAAAAGTAATTTCTACATCTTCAAATTCATCACCCACTTGTTTGTCAAAATAAAATAATGGGACACCATCAACCATTTTATGTTTTTCTACAGTTTTTTCACCCGATGTAAAATCATAATAGATTCTATTTTGTTTAATAAGACATTTGTTGTACCAATTCCTACTTGTATTTTCTAATTCCGACTCTAAATTATATCCACGAGTTAAAACTCCGCATGTTCCTCTTATCCAATCAGTCTTTGTTGCTCTTTCTTTAAA
>CADCOW010000110.1 GCA_902803205.1 uncultured Eubacteriales bacterium
ATAAGGTCGTAAGTATAAATTATGAGAAAGAGCACAAGAATAGTTAAGAGATTATTGGCACTATTTTTAGTTGTGCTTATGAGTATAGAGAGTTTTGGAGCGGTGGTTAGTGATAATGATGGCTCAGCATTTATCACAAAAGCCGAGTTTGACAGTTTAAAAAACAACTTTCAAAGCCAAATTGATCAATACAATACTTCAATTGATAGCAAGATAGATGGAGCGATAGCCTCTTATCTTGCGGGAATTAATGTTGAAAGACAAAGTAGTAAAGATACTTTATGCTATGATGCGGATGGTATTTATGCTGCGTATATTACTTCTGACTTTGATTGGAAGGAAGGTGATATGAGTATCGATATTGAGCATCAATATACCGCTTATTCGTATGATTCTAATCCAACATGGTCTGGCCAAAGTTATATAGTTTTTCCTTTGAAAACGCGGGTCTCGGCAACTAATTTTAAAAACTTGGTGATTCGAGATTTGTATAGTACAAACTCCGCACGATGGGACGGCCTTTTTGACGCGAAGGAATACATAACCGGTAAAAGTAACCAGTTAACTTCTTATGGAAATCAATACAGCGGATATATGAACATGTATTACTGTGACGGGAACTCCTCAGGCTGGACGCGAACAAGAAGCCAGCAAACAAGTTGGACTGGAAATGGAGTTTTAATAAGATTTGGATATAGTAAAAATTCACAACGTTATTACCGTTTTTCTGATTTGGAAATAGTCAAAACTGCTATCGTGCCACGGCAAGTCTTTACTGGAGGAAAATATAAAAATATAATCTTAACACCTACATCAAAAATCGGTCGCTTTAATAATGGTGATGAAGTCTCTGACTTTCAATACGATGATGCAACGGATGCGGGAGTTAATGGGCACTCGTACATGACAGAAATAGCAAATCATAATGGTACTAGTTACGCGGATCCTTTTTGGGCGACTACAAATATGAAGGCATACTATATAACTGGTGGCTCAGCACGTGGAAAAACGGATTTCTCTACTCCAATCAACCAAAATGGGATAGGTTATAGTGGCTCGTCGGACATTAGCACTTTTGAAAATTATAAATTTTGGAAACCATTTTTTGGCTTTTCTCCCATCAGTGATTTCAATAAATTATATTTGACAAAATATGACAATCTCTTGGACGATATAGTCCTATGTCATGGTGCGGCCAATGTGCCGAGGTTGGAAGATAGTGAAGGTAAGTTTCATTTGGGTATCGTTGCTGGTGCCCCTATATTAAAGCATGAAAAAGATTCTAAAATTGATTTTGATGTGACATTTCAAGATGCGAATGATCATTATATTTGGTTTAGGAAAGGTCCGTGGACAATCTCAAACTCTCCACAAAATGACCCTGCATGTAGCGAAATATATGCGAATGTAACTTGCAAGATAGATGGTAATAATGCTGTTTGGAATGATGTTTCAAAAGCATGGACAATTCCTGCAAATAAAACAGCTAAAATTACTATAGCTAATGAAGATGACGATTATTATCTTTTTATGAAGTGGTCATTAACTAATAATGACTTTAATGGTGGAGGCACATTTTTACCTCCTAAAGAGATACTGGTTACAAGTAACTGATAGTAAGTCATTAAGACAAATCAAAGGTGTAGACAAAGTCAAGAAAAATCTCCCACCATAATGTGGGAGACTCATCATAATTTTTGAAGAAGTTATGAATTTCTATCTAAAGTAATTATTATTTATTTAAATTGTTTCTATATTTTGGAGGTTTCATACCTCTAATCATTCATGCATCTCTTATAGATTTTGCAATAGTTGAGTTTTTATCTGTCAACTCTATAGATATATAATCACCTACTTGATAATCTTTGTATGTCTTAGTTGATTTATTTGCATTTGTACTATTCTGCATGTTTACATTATGTACCTTCCTACCAATCCACTAAAGATGGAGCGGAACCTTGGTACTGATTACTGAATACTGTTAATGAGCATAAAAAAACAAGCTCTCTAATGCAGTATTTTTTTGAATGAAAAAGGAATTTAACTAATTATTTTACGCCACCAGCTTTGAGTGGGTCGTATGCGACTTTATCTTATGCGAGATTTATATTGCTAAATATTAAGATATTTTGTATAATATTGTTGTATTTAAGAATGCTACGAGATTGTTTTTTGGAAGAAAATATGATAGACAATAGGAAATTAAAAGTATATCTTGATACATCAGTTATAAGTCATTTATGGCAACTTGATGCTTCTGAAAAGATGCAGGAAACTTTGGCATTGTGGGAAAGATTCAAAAGTGGGAGATTTGATGTATACATATCTCAAGTGACAATTGAAGAAATGAATAAATGCAGTGAAGAGAAAAAACAAAAACTTGGAAATTATTTAAATGAGATAAAATATACAATTCTGAGTTTATCTGAAACAGCAATCGGTATAGGTCAACAAATAATTGAACTTGGGATACTGAAAGAAAAAAGTAGAGATGATGCCAACCACATTGGTATTGCTGTAGCGAATCAATTGGATTATATTATATCTTGGAATTTTAAACATATGGTTAATGTAAAAACAGTTAATGGTGTTCGTGCAATAACAAGTTTAAGAAATTATAAATCAATTGATTTAGTTGCACCAACTTATTTTTTAGAGGAGGAATAAATATGAGACATGCAGATGGGACATATGATTTAACTATTGATGACATACATGAAATAAGAGAAAGAAACTATGAGAGAACTAAAAATATGGCAAGTAGTGAATTAATAGAATATTATAATAAAAAAGGCAGAGAAGCAGCATTGAAAATGGGGCTTTTAAATGTTGCAGCTGATAATGTTGTGGTGTAAAATGTTATTAGTAAATGTCAAAACTAAAAATTTAAAATACTTTATTATTGAGGACTTTAAATAAGAGTTTCTTCCTATAGTAGAGATAGACTATCTCTTTTAATTGATTGCTATTTTAGTTTTGATATAAATAAATTACATAATTTATTAAATGAGGAGTCATTGTGCCGAGTGGCATAGTGGCTTTTTTATTTTATATAAAACTTTGGAGGTAAAAATGTCCCTTCCTGCCAAACAATTAAAGATGTCCCTTCCTACCAATCCACTAAAGATGGGGCAGAGCATTAGAAATGATGACTTTAGAGTTTTAATGAGCATAAAAAAACAAGCCCTCTAATATTGTATTTTTTTGAATGAAAAAGGAATTTGACTAATTATTTTACGCCACCAGCTTTAAGCGGATCGTATGCAAGATCATTTTTAGTAATAAAGTATATGGCTTTCAGTACTTTTTTGATGACATGTCCGTAAGCAACACAAGTTTCTTTAGTTTCACGTTTTCTTTTATAGTAATTATACTATTCAGGGTTATTATGTATTATAACTTGCATATTTTTATAAAATACTTTCCG
>CADCOW010000111.1 GCA_902803205.1 uncultured Eubacteriales bacterium
AGATATAAGTGAACAAATTTCTCTTGCAGGAAAAGAAGCATCAGGAACTGGTAATATGAAATTTATGTTTAATGGTGCTGTGACTCTTGGAACTATGGATGGTGCAAATGTAGAAATTTATAATCTTGTAGGAGAAGATAATATAAAAATATTTGGACTAAGAGAAGATGAAGTTATGAAAGTGAGACAGTCTGGATATTCTCCAAGTAAAATTGCCGACAGTGATAATAGAATTGGAATGATAAGAAATCAGTTGCTTGGAAAAGTTTATAGTGAAAACAAGATTGATTTCTTTGATATATATGATGAGTTATTTAAAAATGGCGACCAATATATGGTTATAAAAGATTTTGATGACTATATAAGAAAGTCAGATGAATTAATTGAGATATATAAAGATAGAAATAGATTTAATCAAATGTCACTCGTAAATATTGCGAAAGCAGGATACTTTTCATCTGATAGAACCATAAGAGAATATTTCGAAGAAATTTGGAAATAAGGGGCTCGTGCAACTCGCCTATACGATGGTTTGCATGGCTCGCCCATATAACCGTAGGCGTGAGTTATACGAGCACCAAATAGAGAGGGAGGTTATATGAAAAAAGTGAAAAAGATTTTGGCTACATTATTAATTGTTGCAATGGTTGTGAATGGTATTTCACCATGTGTAGCTGAAGTGAAATATAAAAGTGAAAGTACAATTTTAAAAGATGAATTTATTGAAAGTCCTTTTTTACATGAAAAAGATTTTGAAGACAGTATTGAAGATGACAGTGAAGTAATAGAAAGTGAAGAGGAAAATCAAAATGAATTAGAGGTAGAGACAAGTTCTGAAAGTGAGCATGAGATAATATATGAAGCAGAGGTAGAGTCACATTTCGAAACAAATGAAGAGAAAATTGTTGAAGATGTGATAGAACGAACTTATGAAGAAGAATCAGAACAGAATTTTGATAATGAGATAGAGCAAATTCCTTATGAAGAAAGTGAACAAAGCTCTGAAGAAATAATAGAACTAGAGCAAACTTCTTATGAAGAAACAAAATCAACTTCTGAGGAAGAGACAGAAACAACTTATAAGGAAGAGATAGAACTGGTTGCTAAAGAAGAGGTAGAGACAACTTCTAAAATAAAGAAAGAAGCAAATTATAAAAATAGGGAAGAGTCAACTCAAGTTGATCAGATTAGAGATGAAAATGTATTTGTTGCAACTGAATCAGAAGCTGAGATAATGTTGCTAGGAGAGAGTGAGAAGAGTGCATCGGGTGAAGAATTGTTTGGAACAGGTTCAGGGACGGAACACATTTTAGAATCGGATTGGACAAGTGTTGAAGGACTTGGAGAGAATTTTGATATGGGATTGTTTTATCGAGAATACATTACTAAATTGACTATTACATATGGAGATACAGCTCCAGGAATTGCTTATGATTTGGATAACAATGGTCTTAAATTATATTGTGATTATAAATCAGCAAGTTGTGGAGAACTCACAATCTTAATACCTGAGGGTGATATTTTAAAAACATCAGAATCATGCATTCGCTTATTTAAAGATTTTACTAATTGTGAAGAAATAGTAGGCTTAAACTATTTAGACACCTCAGCTTCAAGAACAATGACCAATTGGTTTCATAATTGTACTGCATTGAGAGAATTGGACTTAAGCTCTTTTAATACGAGTAATTGCACTTCATTTAATAATATGTTTAGCTATTGTCAAAATATTACAACTCTTGATTTATCAAATTTTGATACTCGTAATGTCTACAATGTAGAAGAAATGTTTTCTCATTGTAGTAGTTTAGAGAGTGTAGACATTACAGGTTTTGATATAAGAAGTTTAGTACGAATGAATGCAATGTTTTCGTTTTGCCATTCATTAACATCTATAGATTTATCAAGTTTTAAGACAAATGATGTAAGTGGTGGTATAAGGGCGAGATCAATGTTTCTTGAATGTGAAAACTTAACAACTATATATGTATCAGAGGATAGGTTTAATATATATACAGGTATGGGGAATGGGCTAGATATGTTTTATCGTTGCACATCTCTTACTGGTGGTAATGGAACACAATTTAATGATAGTCATACGAATCACGAATATGCTTGTATTGATACAAATGATCATCCAGGATATTTTACTTATAGAGAATATACTGCACCAATTGATCCGATAAATCCAGTTGACCCAATAAATCCAGCTGATAACTTTGTGACTACACACGCATGGAGTTTTTCAAATGGACTTGCAGGTTTAAGATATAATTCAGATATTAATTCTGAAAGACAAATTCCTTGGGATGTATATAGGAGGGTAATGGAGGCAACGAATACTTTTGTTAATCCATTGGATTATAGGTCTTTAATAAAACAAAATAAAAAAGCAGGTTATTGTTTTGGAATGGCAACATTAGTATCAGAGATTTATAATAAAAATAAAACAAATATATTGTATCCTGAAAGAGAAAATTTATATCAAGTTGAGGCAGATGAATTAGTAAAAGATATACGAGATGAAAATGGAAATGAATCATTAAAAACAAATGAACTTATAGAGTATGCATATTTATATCAATTATCAAGTGAAAGACAGACACATATGAATCAGGCATTTAGAAATGATTATAAAGAGGTAAATAGGGATACTATAGAAAGAATAATGGAGGTGATTGATGAAAATAAAGTTTGTGTAGTTTCTTTAAGTGATTATAAGATAGGAATACTAGGAAGAAGAGTCAGAAAGCGTTTTAATCACACTGTAAATGCTTATGGGTATGAAATTGATGGAGATAATGTTAATATAAGAATATATGATAATAATCATCCAGGGGATAGTAGTAGGGTATTAGCTGCAACATTAAGAGGTGATGGATATTATGATTGGGTTTACGATTTAGATAAGACAAGTAGTAATGGAATACATCATGGAGTTTGGGGAAGCAGAGATAATGATAATGAACTTGTTGATTTAGTCTTTGTAGACAAAGATTTAGATTATGATTTGTTAAAAAGAATCTGTGGTGAGACCTATAATGTTAATAGTGAAGGTAGAAGTAGAGCATTATTTTTAGAAACAAATGAAGATTCATTACAACTTACTGGCGAAAGTGCAAGTTTCGTTCTCAATTCAGAGTCACCATATATTGTAGAACTATTTGGTGTATCAGATGACACACCAGAAGTTGATAGAAGTTACACAGGGTATTTGATACCATTTGATAATTATCAGATAGAGAATATGTCTAGTGAAGGAATAGATGTTAGAATATCAACAGATATGCGAGATGGTTTTGATGTATTAAGTATTAAATCGGATAGTGCAAATCAAGTTGAGATTAGTTTTGATGTGGATAGTGGTGAGAATACTGTCAATATATATGGTGAAGTTGGCGATGACTATGATATTAGTTATTCAAATGATCGAGATGGAATGACATATAAAGAAATTGATGTAAGTGGAGAGTTATTAGCAACTAATTTAGAATCAAATGTTAGTAATAATAATGGTATAGCTGTAAGAGGTGCAAGAATATCACAAGTAAAAGGTGTCCTTAAGAATGATACAGCGAAAAGTGCAAGTTTAATAGGTGTTGACGCAACAAATGATGTTGGAATTGAAGTAAGCAATGATTTAAACAATGAAAAGATTATTGTAACGAAAAATAGCACTGTATTAAGAGAAATTTTATTTGGAGTTGGAGATGATTATATATTGCCAAATGATTGGTATAATGCTACTTTAGCAGGGGCAGGAAAACAATATGTAGAGACTATAACATTTTCTAAATATCCTACTTCAGCACCTACGACATATACAAATGATTATGAAATAGCTAGCAGTAATGGTTTGCATGTGTATGGAAATGTAACTGGGACAGGGGAAGACAGAAGGTCAGAGGTGACTATATATGCACCAGAGAATAAGACAATATATGCGGCAGAAGATAGCTCGCACATGTTTTCTAGTTGTGAATCTTTAACTAGTATAGATTTAAGTAGTTTTAATACAAGTAATGTAATTGCTATGCAAGGAATGTTTGCAGGATGTAGAGTGCTTACGAATATAGATCTAAGTAATTTTGATACTAGAAGTGTAACAAATATGGAAGAAATGTTTCAACATTGTTATAATTTAAATAGTTTAGACATAAGTAGCTTTGAGACAAGAAGTGTAACAAGCATGACAAATATGTTTTCTGACTGTAGGGAACTTGTAACTATATATGCATCTGATAATTTTGTGACTACAGCTATAGACTCTACACAAGATATGTTTTCAGGTTGTATAAAATTAGTTGGTGGTAATAATACTCATTTTAATACTGAACACGTAGATACTACTTATGCTCGTATAGACAGAGAAGGGGCACCTGGATACTTTTCGCATATGCAAGTAGTAGACCCTGTAGATCCAGTAAATCCAGATAATCCAGTGACCCCTGTAGATCCAGTGGACCCAGTAGATCCAGTAGACCCAGTAAATCCAACACTAGAATTAACACTAAGTAGCATAAGTGTAAATAAGGCACCAACAAAAATTAATTATAATGTAGGAGAATATTTTAATCCCGCTGGGCTTAAAATAAAACTTAACTATAGTAATGGAACATATACTATAGTTTCATATGATAATAATATTAAAAATAGTTTTTCATTTAATCCAAGTTTAACAACTACACTTACAGAAGCAAATACTTTTATAACTATTAATTATAATGGAAAAGCATGCACACAAAATATTTCAGTAGTAAAAATAAAAAATAGTGATAATAAACCATTAGGTGGTAATTCAGGTAGCACAGGTGGTGGCGGCGATGGCGGGTCTTTAAGTCGTATAGAAATTGTGCCAGTGACTTATATTGATACTATTAAAACAATAACAGGTGCTGTAAATAGCGACGTAGTAAATTGGTCACTAGATAACAAGATATGGAAATATAAATTAAATTTTATAGATGAAACTAAAAAAATGTTTGAGATAAAAAATGGATTTTATATAGTAAACCATATTTTGCCTATCAATGATGGTTTACAAGTTACTAATAATACATTTTATTTTGATAAAGATGGTTTTATGCTTATTGGATGGGTTCATACAATAGATAATAAATGGTACTATTTTGAACATAATAAAATAGATACTGAGGGAGTAATGGCAACAGGTTGGAAAATGATTCAAGGATTTTGGTATTACTTTGGCACAGATGGTGCATTGTATCAAAATACTATTACACCTGATGGCTTTGTCGTTGATAAAGATGGAAGGTGGATAATTTAAAAATAAAAACTAGGCCTCACATAATTTGTGACATGTAGGTCGAGTTTAGAAAATCTATAGGAGGAATTATGCAAAAAAAAGAATGTATTGCAATGCTTCTTGCTGGTGGGCAAGGAAGTAGACTTAAAGCATTGACTAAAAGAATAGCAAAACCGGCAGTTTCTTTTGGAGGCAAATATCGTATTATTGATTTTGCTTTATCAAATTGTATCAATAGTAATATAAATACTGTAGGAATACTTACTCAGTATAAACCTTATTTGCTTAATTCCTACATTGGCAATGGTGAAGGATGGGATCTTGATGGTCTTAATGGTCAAGTGAGTCTTTTACCACCTTTCTTCACAGAAGAAGGCGGTTCATGGTACAACGGGACTGCTGATGCCATTTATAAGAATATTGATTTCATTGATGAAATGAATCCAGAATATGTGTTAATACTTTCTGGTGACCATCTTTATAAGATGGATTACAATGAGATGCTTCAGTATCATAAAAATACTGGTGCTGACCTTACAGTGTCAGTTATCAATGTCACTCTTGAAGAGGCAAGTCGTTTTGGTATTATGTCAGTAGATAGTGATTTAAGAATTACAAAATTTACTGAAAAACCAAAGAAACCAGATAGTACACTTGCATCTATGGGTATATATATATTTACTTGGAGTGTTTTAAGAAAGGCACTGATAGAAGATAGTACGAGTGATTCAAGTGAACATGACTTTGGTAAAAATATTATTCCTAATCTTTTATCCGAAGGAAAAAAATTACTTGCCTATGAGTTTAAAGGTTACTGGAAAGATATAGGAACTATTGATAGTTATTATGAAGCAACGATGGATTTGTTAAAAGATAATCCACATATAGATATATTCCAAAAAGATCAAAAGATTTTTTCTAATTCAAATATTTCACCACCACATTTTGTAGGAGCAAGTGGAAAAGTTGAGAGAAGTTTAATTTGTAACGGCTGTATTATTGATGGCACAGTAATTAATTCAATTTTATCTTCAAATGTTATAGTAGAAAAAGGAGCAGAAGTAAAAGATTCTATACTTCTTCCAAATACAAAAGTTAGAAAAGGTGCAAAGGTAGTAAGAGCAATCACAGGCGAAGGAAGTGAAATCACTGAGAAAGCGAAACTTGGATCAAGTGCAAAAAATTCTGAAATTACACTTATCGGAGACAACGAGGTATATAAATAAAATGTTGGGGTGGATATCATCCACCGAGTTGCAGGGACAAATGTACATCGTAGGGGCGGAGCAAAATACCGTAGGGGCGGATATCATCCGCCGAGAAAGGAGAGTATATGGAAAGATTAGCAGGATTAATTTCAACAAATTATAATAATAAAAAATTTGGCAAACTTGTTGCTCACAGACCAATAGCAGCAATTCCTTTTGGAAGCAGATATAGAATGATAGATTTCCCACTCTCAAATATGATTAATAGTGGGATAACGAATGTTGGTATCATAACACCACATCTTTATAGAAGTATTATGGACCATCTTGGCTCTGGAAAAGATTTTGGACTTTCAAGAAAAAATGGAGGTCTATTTATACTTCCTGGAACAACTTATGGATATGACCTTGGTGTTGGGAAATTTTCTATAAGAGATTGTTATGGAAATCTTCAGTTTTTTGATAGAATAAAAGCAGATAGACTTGTGCTTACAACTTGTAGCAAGATATACAATATAGATTTTAGAGATGTTGATGAGTATCATATTCAAAAAGATGCAAATATAACATTTGTTTATCAAAAAGATTCTACTGGAGATGCTGGTGATATAGTTTTTGATTTCAATGACAAAGGAAAAATCAAAGCCATAAGAAGACTTAAGAAGAAAGAAAAAAATGTAAATCTATATCTTGATGGAACTATTATAGAAAAAAATGTGTTGATAAAAATTCTTGATTGGTATAAAGATAATAGCTATATGGATATAATGGATGCAATAGCAGAAAATATAGATAGATTTTCTATAGCAGCATATGAATTTAAAGGATTTGCAAGAGCGATAAGCAGTATAGAAGATTATATAACTGTATCTATGGAACTTCTTGATGATAAAGTTATGAGAGAACTTTTTACTGGTGACAGACTCATACATACAAAGATTCATGATGCACCACCAGTTAAATATTTTGAAACAGCAAAAGTAAGTAATGCACTTGTAGGTACAGGGTCTCTTATAAAAGGGCAAATAGAAAATTCAATTATATTCCGTGATGTTGTAATTGAAGAAGGAGCGAAAATAAAAAACTCTGTCATTATGCAAAGATGTAAGATAGGAAAGAAAGCAATAATTGAAAATTGTATATGTGAAAAGGCAGTTGTAATTGATGAGGGAGAAGTACATAAGGGAACAGAGAAAAAGCCAGCGGTGCTCACCAAAGATTAATTAAAACATGATGTATAGCAGATACTCTGCAGCGAAAATAGGTCGCAAAAATAAGATTTTCAAGCAAGCGCTGGCTCTGCTTCGCCAAGAACTTTGCAAACTCGCTTCGCTCAAACAGTGCTAAAGTTCTAAGGCTCAGCTATCGCCATCGTTGCAAAAAA
>CADCOW010000112.1 GCA_902803205.1 uncultured Eubacteriales bacterium
ATATTGGAAGCCTCAAATATCATTTACCTAATTAAGCCATATTCAAATAACTTATCAAAAAGACTTGTAAAAACTCCTAAAGTATATTTTATGGACACTGGACTATTATGCCATTTATTAGGATGGGAAAATAGTATTACTTTAAAAAATGGTCCTATGGCTGGACCAATATTTGAAAATTATGTTATATCCGAGATATTAAAAAGTTTTTATAATGCTTTAAACACTGAACCGAGATTATATTTTTATCGTGACAAAGATATGAAAGGAATAGATTTAATCATAGAGAAAAATATGACCTTATATCCTATTGAAATAAAAAAACATGCCGACCCAAGTAAGGACGACATAAAAAACTTTTCTGTATTAAATAAATTTACTAATGCAAGAATTGGTGAAGGTGCTATTATAAGTTTTTATGACAAGCCAATTCATATAACCGATAATGTTATGAACATACCAATTTCTTATATCTAACAATTATCTTTTATTGTAAGATATTATACAAACTATTCAGTTCATTACTTTTGCAATATAACTTTCTACTCATATGTAAGTTCAATTGTAGCACCATTATCTATTCCACAATACAATGTATTGCTTGCACTTTTAGTTGTAGATGGTTGACATTTTATAAAATATGTTTTACCTTCTACCACGTCAAATTCTAACTTAACTGTATCCCCTGCATTTGCACTATACCTATTATCAGAAGAACTATCAACTGTGCAATTTTCTATTTTATCAAATTTTACATCACCTCTTAATGTCTCTTCATTATCAAATGGTGAACTTTTTACAGCAAAATATACTGTACCTGATGAAGACCTTGTAAATTTTAAAGCATCAATTTTCACTTTCCCTTTTTTAGTGGTTTTAAAAAATTGCACACCACCATACAGTGAATTACTATATTGTTTCCTATAATAAAAACCTGGTATTAACGAGTCATATTGTTGATTTTTATCAACAGTCCAATTGTAAACATCTATTCCTGTAATAGTACAATCACCTTCATCATGTCTACTTCCATCTGTCGCAGCCTGTCCATTATAAAATGGTCCAGCCGCAGATATATTTGCCCAGGTTTCTTGTAATACATCAACATTTTCATAATTAGTTGTAGATATAAATATTTTATCATTAGACGTAGACACATCATATGCTGAAGCCCAATTACTTAAATCTAAATCAACATCTTTTCTTTCTCTATACATAGAAGTATAAAAGTCACACTTAGCATAACTTCCGACAGTAATTGGAGAATTTAACTTTTGTGCACCATTACCAAATGGTTTATCTATAACAGACTCTTGAACAGAAGTTGAACCTGTCCACCATCCACCGGAAAATACTGCTTGCACGGCACCAACTTCATATGTTTGTAAAAATTTTTTTCCATTATTATTAATATATTTTATAAATTTTCCTAACCTAAAATGTGAAGGTTCTTAACCATTCCACCAATTATCATTCGGATTCATTATTCCATACCTTGAAGCAGCATTTCCTGGACCAGTTAATATTCCTACACCAAATCTATCACCATTTTCGAAAAAAAATACTGCACCTGTGCTTGGTTCTACTGTCGGTGATATATCAGGTAGTCCAAATTTTATATTATGTCCTCCCAAAATATCATATATATTAGTTAATTTTATATTTTTATCGGCTTTAATACCAGCCAAATAACTTGATATCGCCACATCTATCAAACTATCTATAGAATTATTATATCTATCAATTTGTGTTTGAAAATTATTTTTTAATGAATCAAATTCTCCTTTAGTAATAAAAGCACTACCATCATTATCACTCACAACACTGGCAGTAACCTCTACAGATAAAAGAACCATAAATAAAAATACTTTTGACAAATTAGATATAATTTTATTTGTATATTTCATACATTCCCTCATTATTACTCATACTCTACTTCAATTGTTGTACCATTTGCTATACCACAATAAACATCATTACTTGAACTTTTTGATGTTGCAGGCTGACATTTAATATAATATGTTTTGTCTTTATCTATCTCAAATTCAATAGTCACTACCGAACCAGAGGTTGCGCGATACCTATTTGATGCTTCATCATCTATTGTAGCCCCTGTTACAGAATCAAAACGAACATTGCCAACAAGATTTTCTTGATTAGTAAATGGAAAAGTGCTAATAGCAAAATACACATTCCCACTTGTTGGTCTCACAAATTTTAAATTCTCTATTTTTACTTTCCCGCTACCAGTTGACTCAAAAAATTGTACCCCTCCAAATAAACTATTTTCATATTGAGACCGATAATAAAATCCAGGAGTGAGAGACTCGTATTTTTGATTTTCATCAATTTTCCAATTATTGAAACGAATATTAGTGATAGTTACATCTGTGCCATCATGTGAAGAGCCATCACTTGGTGCCTGTCCATTATATCTTGTACTAGCATCTGCTGATGTTCTTGTGCCCAAATTTGTTTGCAATTCACTAACATGTTTATAGTTTTCTTCAGAAATAAATACTTTATTTGCATTAGCATCAACATTCCATGCAGAAGTCCACATTGATAAATCAAGTTGTTCTTTTTTATATTCACGATAAACTACCTGCTGAAAGTCCACAGCATATGTGCTTTGGTCTGTAATAGCCGCATTCAAATCCTTTGATCCTTGTCCAAAAGGATATGATACAGTTGATTTTACAACATGCATACTTCCTGTCCACCACCCTCCAACATAACAAGCCTGCACAACTGTTTCTCTATAACAATCCAGAAAACGGTTGCTTTTACCAGTTTCTTCTTTATATATCAAAACTTTACCTAATACTTGAACACCTTCAGAGTCCCATAAACTGTGTGCAGCATCCCTGATGCCAATATGCCTTGCACCAAAATAAGTTACTGAAACACCAAATCTATCACCATTTTCAAAAAATATTGCATAGCCAGTAACTGGTTTAATAGTAGGCACTACATTTGGAGCCCCAAATTTTATTGTTTCCCCACCCAAACTTTCATAAATATTAGTTAGTGTTTCTTTTTTTGCAAGTCATATTCCGGCTAAATATGATGCAATAGCACCATCAACCTTACGGTCTATAGATGTTTCATAATTATCAATTTGACTACTAAAATTATCTTTAAGTGCTTCAAATTCGGCTTTAGTCACAAAAGCCGCTCCATCATTGTCACCAACCACCGCAGCAAAATTCTCTATACTTATGAGCACAACCAAAAATAAGGCAAGCAACTTTTTAACCATTCTTGTGCTCTTTCCCATAACTTATAACTTACGACCTTATCGGTAATATTGTGGGCGGATGATATCCGCCACTACTGTTTGCTACATGTGGGCGGATGATATCCGCCACTACTGTTTGCTACACACGGTCGGATAATATCTGCCCCAACGACCCCCAATAGGTTAGGGGGTCCTCCCCAGGGGGGGGGGACAAAATGACAAATATTAGAAATCATAGAGGGTGCTATAGGGGGTGTAAAATTGGGTATGTTACAATATTTTAATAATACTTTTTGATACGAAAAATGGTAATAA
>CADCOW010000113.1 GCA_902803205.1 uncultured Eubacteriales bacterium
ACCTGTATTTAGTTCATATCTATCTTCAACTTCTTTCTTAGTTAAATCTCTTGTACAAAGGACATCTCCATAAAAACAATCTGCATGTGTTGTACCATATGCCTTTATGGGTTTTCCTGCTTGTGCGAATGCAGTAGCATATGTTGAATGTGTATGTGTTATTCCTTTGACTTCATTAAAACTTCTATATATCTCAAGGTGTGTATCCGTATCTGAAGATGGTTTTAACTTCCCATCAACTATTTTCCCAGTACTAATATCAATAACAACTATATCTTGCCATTTAAGTTTATCATAAGAAACTCCTGATGGCTTTATAGCCATATATTTACCATTATCACTTTTTTCACTAACATTTCCCCATGTAAATATTACAAGGTTATATTTAACCAAATCTATATTGGCATTATAAACTTCTTTCTTTAATTTTTCAAATTGCTTGCTCAACTCAAACTATTTTAACAATTCCCTTACTTTATCTTGCAATTCTTTATTTAATATAACTTTCCCACCATTTATATAATCACCACCAGCTACTATGCCTGGAAGTGTATCGCAGTCTTCATATTCAATTTCAAATAAGACTGGCTCATTACTTTCTAAGTCATTTTTATAGTCATCAATCTTCTTATAATCATTAAGATATATACCTTTCATCCCATATGCAACAGCTATCTTATGAAAATCACACGAAAAATAATCATTCTCTTTTTCCATAGTAGCAAAATGTCTTTTATCAAATGTAACATCTTGAAACATTACTATATTACCAAGTGCTCTATTATTAAACACAAATATTTTAATTGGTAATTTCTTTTTCACTATAGTATTTAATTCTTGTATATTCATTTGAGCACCACCATCACCTGTAAAAACAAATGTTGGATTATTATTTCCGTTATATGCTCCTATACTTGCTGGTATTGCATACCCCATGGCTCCAAGACCTGCTGACATATAAACTTTTGTGCTATTTTTTATAACTGATGACTGTGTACAATAATTAAGATTTTTACCAACATCATACAAAAGATTTGAATTATCAGGTAACATTTGAGTTATGTACTTAACCATTTTATTTGCATAAGTCATATCAACATCAGTAAACAAATCTTTTATTTCTTTACAAGTTTTAGACCATCTTGCTGCATTATTACTTAGACCTTTTGTTTTCACATATTTTAATGCTGATTTTATAAATGATCTTAAGTTTGCATTTATATCAATTTCAAAATCCTTAAGGTTTCTTTCAAATTCGGCACTATCAACATCTACTCTATAAAATTTTTTCGCCTTTGGTATAAATAATGACATATTATGACCAATTTGTTTAGAGCAAATCCGAGTTCCAAGTGTAAGCACAAAGTCAGCATTTTGAAGAACTATACCAGGTTCTCTTCTTCCAGTTCCACCAATATATCCCATCATATAATCACTATTACTTGAAAGTATATCAATAGCTGGCATGGTAGTCACTACTGGTATCCCAATTATATTTATCAACTCTTTAAACTCATTTTCACAGTCTGATTCTTTTATTCCTGCTCCAGCAATAATTACTGGCTTTTCAGATTTATATAATTCATCTATATATTCTCTTACATCAATTTCACCAAATGATGGCAATTTAAACGGTTTAATATCATCAAACTCAACTTCTTCTCTACATATATTTATTGGCAAATCAATGTATACTGGTCCTCTACGGTCTGTCATCACTTCATTTATTGCATCAGTAAATTTTTCTATAAAATTATCACCAAGTTCTAATTCATATACTTTTTTTGTAATAGGCTCAGCTATTTTTACCGCTTGTATCTCTTGAAATCCATTCTGTCTAAACCCACTACTTCTTTTTTTATCTTTTGTATTGACATTTCCTGATACATATATAACTGGTATAGAATCAAACCAAGCGTTTGCTATACCAGTTGTCATATTAGTAAATCCAGGACCACTTGTAGAAATTGCTACACCAAACTTTTTATTTGCCTGTGCATAACTACATGCAGCAATTGCTGCTCCTTGTTCATTTCCACACGAATGATAATTAATTTTATTTTTATATCTACCAAGCGAATCAAATATATATGCTATCATACCACCCTGATATCCATATACATCTGTTATTCCATTTGCAATTAAAAGTTCTACAAAATAATCAGCTACTGATAATCTTCTCATATTTACACCTTATCCATAAATGGGGTTTGTTTTATTTTAATTCCATTCTCAATATCACTTATTTGTTTAACTCTTGTTATATGATATCCTTCAAGAAATTTAGTATTTAAAAAAATATCAAGTCGTCTTTCTATATCTTCATATTTCATTTGACTTTGTCCAAATGCTATTACATTTGCATCATTATGTTCTCTCATAAGTCTTGCTACATCATCAGTATATGCCATTCCACAGCGAACACCCTTAACTTTATTTGCTGCTATCATTATGCCAATACCAGTTGCACAAATTACTATTCCATAATTTGCTTCTTTATTTACGACAGCATTCCCTACTTTTTCACCATATATAGGATAATCTACAGGAAATTTATCATCAAAAGGACCTTCATCAATAATATCAATACCCTTATTCTGTAAATAATCTATTAATTTATTTTTTGTCTCAAATCCTCTTCTATCACTACCAATAGCAATCTTCATACTAACCTCATATTAATGCATCCAATCTGGTTTTTTAGCATTTAAAAGTGCTGTAAATATTTCTATGTCTTCAGCAGTTGTTATTTTAACATTTTTTTCAGATCCTTTAGAGTAGTATACTTTTTTACCCATTTCAACATATAATGCACAAGAAGCTATAGATGGTATCATATTTTTATTTTTAGCATCATTATGAACTTTAACCAACTCATTTATAAAAAATGATTGTGGTGTCTGTGTGATTTTCAAATTATCTCTCGGAACTTGTTCAGTACAATATTCCTGGCTTTCAGACTTCAACATTACCGAAGTACAAGGAATCACTGTTATTGCATTACCATATTCCCTACAAACTCTAATATTATCCGAAATTATTTCTTCACTTACCATTGGTCTTATTGCATCATGTATAAGCACAATGTCATCATCACTATTATACTTTTCAGCAAGATTATATAACCCATTTCTTATAGATTGCTGTCCAGTATCTCCACCCAAAACTACATTTTCAAGTTTTGTAATACCGAATTGCTTTGAGTAAGCAAGTAAAATATCTTTCCAACCTTCCAAGCACACCACATAAATCGCATCTATACTTGGATGCTTCTGAAATGCTTCAAGTGTATAAATTATTACTGGTTTGTCATGAACATTTATAAACTGTTTTGGAATATCTTGATGCATCCTTGCACCAACTCCACCAGCTATTATTAAAGCAATATTCTTCATAACTGTAGTTTCATCCTTTCTTATTTTGTTAATTCAATTCACTAATCTTATTAATAAGATAATTTACAGTATTCTCGCTTGCCTTACCAATATTTTGCCAAATATCTTCTTTAACTTCTTTACGACCTGCATCATACTTATTGCTATTTAACATATTATCTATAATTTCCTTTAGATTAATAATATTATCTTCATTTAGTTCTTCAGAAAATTTTGCAAGTGTTCTATCTGTCCATGACTTGTCGTCAAGAACAGCTCCATCATATGTTGACCAGTCAAAATTTGTCTTGGTATGAATTACTGGCTTATCAAATATTAATGTATAATCAAATATAACTCCAGAAAAATCTGATATCATTATATCTGATTTATTTAACACATCAAAATTATCATTGTCAAAATTCCATTCAATATTTTTATATTTTGATTGAAGTTCATTTAATAATTTTGGATTTTGAGTAAGAGTTTGTGGATGAGGTCTAACTATAACTTTATATCCAGTAGATATAACTGCATCCAATATCTTATGCCCAAATCTTTCAAGCAAACTACTATCACCCCAACTTGGTGCTATAAGAATAATAGGAACTATGTTTTTTATTCTACTTGTTGCTTCATATCTCTTTTTCATTTCATCAAGATAAGTAACTCCTACAGGTACTATTTCTTTCTCTGGTAAATTTCTTTTTCTTTCTAATTCTCTTACAAAATCTCCATGATGTTCACTAGCACTCAAAAATGCATCAAAATAATCTAAACCAAATAATTTGTATCCCCCTCTTTCAAGTCCAGGAGCATGTGCTATATGCACATACCAATCACAACCGCTTGATCTCTTCCACTGATAAACATCAAGACCTGGTGTTGTTGATAAACAAATCTTTGCATTCATAAAATTAAGCTTTGCAAAACCTTTATTACCAGTCCCAATAAATTCACATTTTACAAATTTATAAGGTTTATTAAGTGCTGGATCATCATTAGACATAGTCCAATAATGAACTTCTATTTCTCTTTTTTCAAACTCATCACATATAGGTTCAAAAACATTCCAGTATCTTTTATGGTCTGAAAATATTACATAATCAAATTTATTTTTGTCTTTTATATCTTTCATGTTAACACCAAGTCTTGACTTCATTTTCATTATAAACGCCTTGAAACCAAAAAATAGTGCCGATACCATGCCTATAATTACTGCAAAAAGCATAGATCCTGTAGATGGATCTATATATAAATATAATCCATTATTAATTAACATTATATGTTACCCTCCATTGATTTTTATCAAATAAATTATCCTTAACAACTGCCCATAATTCACCATCATATTGATATTTTTTATCTTCAGTTCGGTTTTGAGCCTGCCAATGATGACCTAAAGTTATATAACTCTCATTATCATTCTTATAATCCATGTTAATTTCTTTTCCAGTAAATGGATTAATATTTGTAGATAAAAGATTTTGTATACATAATGCAGGTGTATCTGCTTGTGTCATGAAATCATATGATGTTTGTAAATCATCATTGCTATTAAAATCTTTATATAACAAAATTGGATTTAAACCAAGTAAACTAAATGTTACATCTTTATCTGATTCATTTAACAAATATGTACTATTTCTTCCAGTTATATCAAAATTATTAATTGACTTAACTTTTGGCTCATTTATAGGTACTGTAATTTGATATTTTTCCCATCTATCGGTAGGATAGCCATGATCAGCTACTATGATAATTCTCGTATTATCATATACACCATTTTCTCTTAAATAATCTAAAAATTTTCCTACTAGAAGTGATACCCCTACTGTTGATGTAAAGTATGTTTTAGGTCCACCGAATTTATTTCCATTTTCATCATAAAATTCTTTATTTGCAATACTTTCCGTATAAGGTAGTGGCATAAACTCTGGATACGATAACATATTTGGCTGATGTGTTGCCGCATTATCCATCATAAAAAAATTATTACTATCATCATTAACTATTTTTGTATAATCCGATAATCTTTCAAGAACTGCAAAACCACCAACAAAACCCATATCATAAAGCATAGTATTCTTATCAGTAGCACTTAAATACCTACCATTGTCATAAATACTTTTTTGCAGAAATATTGGTGACATCTTCATTAAAGCATAATAAATAAAATTTCGTCTTAATCCTTCCATACTATTATCAATATTCATAAGTACTGATTTAGACATTGTTTTACCTACCAAATTTGACCTTTTAGCTATAAAATCTTCTGGTTTATCATAATCAAATATAGAATTCGTATTAATTCCCATATTTTCATATGGTAAATTAGAAACAACACAATCATAATTATCATTATGAAACATTGTAGGCAATAACTTTAAAGCCTCATTTTGATTATCTAATATAAGTTTATCATCATATTTTCTATCATGCTCAATTGGTATGTATTCATATCCACCAAATATACCTGGTGTTCCATACACTGTGCACAAACCATAACTTATTGTATTTGGATAATATGTAAATCCCTTAAATTGTTCTTTCAAAATTGGTTTTTCATTCAAAACAAATGGGAAGTATGGACTTTGATATTTATCTAACATTAATAATATTACATTCTTACCATTTTTACTCAGTTTAAATATTGGTTTTACAGGGAATAAATCGTTATTTGTCATTTTATCATAATCTTTTAGTGTTAGTTCTTGCTCCTGTTCTTGCTCTTGCTCTTGCTCCTGCTCCTGCTCTTGTTCTTTTACTTGTTCTTGTTCTTGCATATCGTTCATCAAAAACAACACTCTCTCTTGATCAACTTTCTCTAAAACAGTAGAACTTGAATACTTCTTTTTTTCACCTTTAAATTCAAGTTGTTTTCTCGTTAAATTTATATTTAATAAAGACATAATGGTAAATGAAATAAATGTTATAATAGGTATATAATAACTTTTTTTTAATAATTTTTTTTTATCACAATACATTACAATAAAAATAATAAATATAATTGCAACAAGATTAAACATTATAATTTTTACATCAAAAATCACCTCATGCTCATCATATCGAAGTAGTGGTGATAAATAACCAAAGTTAACATAAAAACCAAAATAACTAACAATTGATAACACTGACAATATCAACAACACAATAGATATATTTTTTTTATTTTTTACCTTTGCCAAGTAATATAACAAAATGCACCAAAATGATAATCCAATATATGTCGTTCCTGTATATTCTATATATGGCCAAAAACTACTATACCAACCAATAAAATCATACGGAGCTGATGTTATTATTTGCGTTGGTATCAAAAGCCCAGCCAATGCCCCTATGCTCAATGCACTAAATATTGCTATCTTATTATAAATAGCCAATTCTTGTTTTGTTGGTCCTTTATCCTTTTTAAATACTGATTTTATTTTTTCAATAACATTTTTCTTTTCAGGTTTTGTTCTTAATAGTTTTATAATCACAATCTTTATAAGAGATATTATATTATTGCAAGTCCAATAAATTACAAGACCTGATGGACTATTATAAAGTATCACAAGAAATGCTATCGCAAGTATAAATGGTTGCAATCTATCTTTAAGTGCAAAACCTTTGGTATATATAGCACTTGAAACAAAATTTATAAGAGTCATAATGATAGGAAGTATATTTATAACTATTGCTCCAATGATAAACATCCTATCTGGTTTTGATAAATTACTAAATAAAAATGTAATTGGATTTGTATTTATTAAAAAGGCACCTTGACCGTCAAGAAATCTTGCTGTAGTAAAGAATCTATATGCTGCTGTAAAAAATGGAATCTGTAAAAGAAGGGATACTGAAGCTCGTATAGCATATATAGGTTTATAATGCACTTGCCGATAATAAGTTGATAGCATCATAAACCTTTCATCACCTTTGAAAGCACGGCTTATATGGTCAACCATAGGCTTCATTTTTTTTTGTTTTTCTCTCTCTTCTTCTTGTATCTTATCAGCCCTTGTATATAAAGGTAATGTAAGCAAATTTACCATTATAGACACAGCTATAATTGGTAAAGCATAATCAGCTCTATCTGTAACATTAAAAGCAGAACATATCTTAAATGCTATGCCAAAAACTAAATCATAAATAAATACAAGTGGATTAATAATTAAATCAAAAACCAACGACATCTCTTTTGTAACTCCTATTTTTTTTACATTATTATATGTTAAAACAAATTTTATTTAAACTATCATTATTTATATTTCACTATTGAGCAAGAATGTTCCTTTTTCTTTTTGTCATAGTTAATACCTACAAGCAGTAAATTATCTTTATATAAATCAAGTTTTGATATATATTTTTTTTCTACAATTTGTTTTAATGCTATTTCTGTATTTTGATTATATTTTAACTCTACAATAAATGCCGGAGTAGATTTTAATGATTTTTTTGGCAAAAATACAATATCTGCATAACCAAGTCCTGTTTCAAGTTCATAAATGCTTGTATATTTATCCCTTGCAGTATAATATGCAAGTTTCACTACATTTGACAATGATTCTTCAGAATTATAATGCTTTATATCAGTATAGTCTATATGTATCTTATCTATAATATTTGCAACAGTCTCTCCATCCAAATTCATTGTGGCTTCCAGCAGTTTGTCTGACTGTTTTATAGCACTTATCAGTTCTTTTCTATCCCCATTTTGAATAGCAACTTCAAATTCTTGTCTAACTTCATAATTTGGTATTGCTATAGTACTTTTTATATTTTCATATGTAAGATATCCTAAATGGACAAGAAGTGTTAATACATCATCAGCATTATTAAATGTCTTCATATCATTTTGGAACGAATTAGTATTAATTTCAACTTCTGCTCCCATTAATAAATTCACTATTTTTGTTTTTAGATTTTTATAATTTAAATCTATATAAATTTTAAGTGATTCAAAAGTTTCTGTTCTAGTCCAATAGCTACCAATTCTATTTTTACAAATTGCCTCAACAACACTTTTGGGATTGTAAATTGTTTTTCCATTGTTTATAATATATCCATCATACCATTTCTTTATTAGTTTTTTATCTATTTTTGATTTTTGAGATATACTTTTAACTTCTCTATCTGTAAATCCAAAAAATACTCCATAGTCTCCCAAATCAATCATAGAGTTCTCTTCAAACATATTTAGTGCACTATGAGAGCCATATTTTTTTATTGGTAAAATTCCAGTCATATATGCAAGTTTTACATATATCTTATCTTTTAAAACAAGTCGCAAAAAATCTAAATACTTTTTTTGATCTTTTTCTTTATCAATCTTTTCATCTCTAAATATTGCATCCCATTCATCAATTATAAAAATAAATCCATTACATTTTTCATCCGTGTTGTAAATATAATCAAAAATCTCATCTATATTATTATTCTTACTCACTTCATCGTTCTTTATATCATATATTTTTAATAATTCTTTTTTTATTTTAACTTGCACATCATAAATAAGATCATCAATATTCTTATTCTTTGATAAAAAATTTTGAATATTAATATGTATTACATCATACTTATTTAAATGTTTTTCAAATGATTTGTTCGTATATATCTCTAACTTCTTAAATAGATTTTTACTATTATTATCTTTTGAATAATATGCTGACAACATTTCTGCTACCATTGTCTTCCCAAATCTTCTTGGTCTGCTTATACATATATATCTGTTTCTCTTATCAATAAGTTGATTTAACTTTTTAATTATAGCAGTTTTATCAACATAAATATAATCATTAATTGTTTTTTTGAAATATTCATTTGTTGGATTTACATATATTCCCATAATAAATCTATTATTATTGTCATTTTTTTAATTTTTCTTTATCTCAAAGTAAACCGTTTTCTCCCCTTCATAAGGAGTTCTCATGGTAATTCTAACTTCTGCTGTACCTACATTTTTATTTTTACTATATTTAATTCTATATTTTTCTTTATCTACTATCTCACCATAGCCATCTCTTATTACTACCTTTGGTTCTTTTTTAGTACCATCATATATAGTTTCAGTATATTCTAATTCAGGCTCTTTTAATTTTGGTATTACACTTCCATCAAGTTTCTTTCCACAATATGAACAACTATGACCTTCATAACCATCATAGTCAAAACTTGGTTTTTCTTTCTCTTCAATTATATAACGTTCATGATTTAAACTTGCATTTGGATCACCCTTTGTATCCTTCGTGCCACAGCCATAATCACACTCTGCTGTCATAGTTCCATGAACGCCTTTTTTTTCATCATTGTTACTTATATAATTTGTAAATTTATGTGGTAAAGTTTTTTGCACATCAGACATATTATATATTCTTTCAGTTGCATCTTTATCAAAGAAACACATCTTACAATCTTTACACTCATAATATTCTTTTATAACATTTACACCACAGGTTTCCTTTTCTGTAATATCATGCTTTACAATATTTCTATGAACATCACATACAAGACTATTAAAATTAGTTATAGCTTCCCATTTATCAAGATCAAATATATTATTTCCTTCAAGTGATAAAAATATTCTATTTAATGTTTCAAATTTGTATTCATTAAGATGATATGTAGGTTGCCAAGGTTGAGTTTCATAAGCCATATAAAGTTTTCCACGATTCTTATACTCCATATTTATAGGATTCCCAGTATATGGATTCTTCATATCTTTTATAAGTCCATCCATAGCAAGATAAGGAGTGTCTGCATTTGTCATAAACTCATCTGAAACTTTAAATGTATCATCACTATTAAAATCTTTATATAGCATGACAGGATTATATGAAAGTGTAGTAAACTTTATATATCGATAATTATATTTATATTTAGCTTCATCATATTTTACAGTCTCAAAACTTTTTTCTGGTGATGAAGTAGGTGGCACTCCATGATCTGATGTGATTATAATTCTTGTATTGTCATATACACCAAGTTTTCTAAGATGGTCAAGCCATTTGGCAAGATCCATAGTTGCACGTACACAACTATCATAGTATCCATAATCAGCAAGATAATTACTCCAATAATCATAATACTTGGCATCACTTGTTGTTGCCATTATTTTTATATGATATTCATCTGCAGCTACTCCACCATCTTTTATAACTTCAAAGTCTGGGTATGAAAGCATTTGTTGTTCATGTGTCATAGCATTATTTATTATAATAGCTTGATTTTTATTTGTATTACTTGCACTTGTCATCTTATCCATATTTCTAAATGCTACAAGAAAATTTAAAAATGTTGATGTATAAGGGTAATTTACACTTATAAAATAATTTCCATCATTATATATAGGTTGTCTTAAAAAAAATGGTAAGAACATCATAAATGGATATTGAATAAAATGCAAAGTCTGAACTTTTATCATACTATCATCTATAATATCATCTTTGATTCTTCCAATATAAGACCTATTCTTAAAATTTTTAAGATCTGTAAAAGGGCTTTTTCTTGTAGGGTCTTGATAATTAACATCAGGAAGATTAGATGCCACAACATCAAAATCATTATCACCAAAAGCTTTTGGCATTACTTTAAGTGCTTCATTATGTTTTTCAAGTACTAATTCTTCAGTTCTTTTATCACTTTCTGATGGTATATATTCATATCCACCAAAAAGACCAGGAGATCCTGAAGTAGTCTGCGGTCCAAAAGATAAGGTATTTGGATAAAATGTAAAGCCATTAAACTTCTTTTTTAGTTCCGGAAAATTTCTAACTATCTGCTCAAAATATTTTCCAGTAAATCTATCAACCATAAATACAACTACATTTTGTTTATTTTTACTAAAATTATATATCGGTTTAATCTCGTCACTTTCTATCATTTGTATCTTATTATATCTTTTAACTATAGAATCAGTTTCACTATAAACCTTAAATGCTTTAAATGCTGAAAACAAAACTATGCAGATAAGTACAATTGTGACTAAATCCTTTCGGATTTTTTCACTTTTTGACAAAAACACACTTATAAGTATAGAAACTATAATAATTATGATAGAATACATATAGTCAAATTCATCATAATTTCTTTCAAATATATCGTGCTCATACACAAGCATATTGTTCATAACAGCATCAACAGTACCATATACAAAATAGTTAATAATTAGATATATAAGCAAGAAAGTTATTACATTAAGCACTATTCTTTTTATATTCTCACCTTTTACAAAAAAATATATAGCATATAATATTGCTCCTAAGATACCATATACCATAATAGTATTATATAGTATTTTAAGGGGTGAATGGTCTTGAATAACGAATTGAGCTGCCGCCATACTCATAACCTGTACTGGTATAAGTACAGCAAGAAACAAAACAAATGATAGTATCGTAAATATAGCTGTTTTATTTAAAGCAGACATATCAAGTTTAGAAAAGCATAAATCTTTAATTTTTTTTATAATTGATGTTGTATTCATATAAAACAAATAAATAACTATGTAAGCCAAGAAAAAAACAAAGTACAAACTCTTATTGGCTTACATTAAAATCCATTCAATTATAGCATAAACTTTATACAAGTGTCAACTTTTACTATTTTTTTTGATAAGTGGGCGGATGATATCCGCCCCTACAGGCTTTTGTAGGGGAAGATATCATCTTCCCATTCCGCTCCTACAGCTATACTAATTTGTTATAAATATGCTTGTTGCACCTTCTGGTAATATAAGTCCTGTAGATTCTACTTTTAAGCCAAGTTCATAAGATATTATACTACCTTTTATACCATTAATATTTGCTATGTTATTTATTATGTAATCCATAGTACCTACCTGAAGACCTGTAGTATATGAATTTAGAATTAAAAAAGAATTGTTTTTTGATAGGAGTTTTATACTCAAATTCACAAAATCATATATAGCATCTTCTATCTTCCACACTTCACCATTTGGCCCTCTTCCATAAGATGGCGGGTCCATGATAATACCATCATAAATATTGCCTCTTCTTATTTCTCTCTCCACAAATTTCTTACAATCATCCACTATCCATCTTATCTTATCACTGGCTATTTTTGATGATTCTGCATTTTCTTTTGCCCAGGTAACCATACCTTTTGAAGCATCTACATGGGTAGTCATAGCACCTGCAAGTGAAGATGATAAAGTAGCACCACCAGTATATGCAAATAAATTGAGAACTCTAAAATCTTTTTTTGAAGTTTTTAATTGTTTCTTGCAAAAATTATAAATAAAATTCCAATTAGATGCTTGTTCTGGGAAGATACCAGTGTGCTTAAATGTAAATGGTTTTAAATTGAAAATCATCTCAGCATTTCCATTATTTTCTTCATCTATCAAATCATATTTTATCTTCCAAGATTTTGGAAGGTTAATAAATTCCCAATTACCGCCACCTTTTGAACTTCTATGATATATTGCATTTACTTTATACTTATTAAAATTTGTCGGATGCCAAATAGCCTGTGGATCTGGTCGTCTCAAAAAATATTTTCCAAATCTTTCTATTTTTTCTCCATCTCCACAATCAAGGACTTCATAATCTCTAAAATTTTCTACATATTTAATCATAAAATATTCTGTAACACATAACCTCTCGACAATATTTTTTTATTTTATGCAAACATCAATTTATCGGTTACCTGATAGATAACAATATACTTTGTTATATTTTTTCTTTAAAAATTTTGATAAATAGTAATTAATAACCACACATACAACTGGTGATATAATAAATACTATTATTTCAAAAATTTCTATATATCTATTCGCAACATTATTCATTAAAAATCTAAACTCTATAAACTTCATAACTGCAATCATAAACTTCACTATCATATAATGAATTGCATATAAGAAAAATGTATTTTCCATAAAAGGATACACTTTTCTATAATTAAATAATATATCTACTAAATAAAATATTGTAAAAGCAACACACAATCTCACTAAAATCACAGTAAAAGTAAATACATGCCTAAAATCAAAATTTACATATATCATATTGTAACAAAATCTATTTATAATAAATAAAACTATACTTATAGCCAAAGCATATATAAAATTCTTCTTACTAATAAATGAGATTTTATTTTTATTATAAAGTTTTGATAATATTGCTCCTGAAAAATAATATATAATTGCGTCTTCATTAATATATGGTATATCATAATTCATTATAATAATAAATGACAAAACAAAAAAAAGTAAAAACACCAATTTCTTATCTTTCAATATATAAAAAAGTAGCAGAGATATAATTATGAGAAGTATCAGTTGATACATAAACCAAAAAGCAGGATTATAAGTATAATTAAATGCAGCATCTACTATCATAGCTATATCAAGTCCCATTCCTGGATTTCTAAGCATATATATCACATAATATATAAGATTCCATAAAAGATATGGTATGAGTAGAGTATATACCCTATTTCTCATTTTTCTCTTCACATCATACATAGAATTTACTGTTCTAAAAAATAAAAAACCACTTAAAATAAAAAATAATGGGACTGCAAATTGGCCTATCCCATTTTCTATAGAAAAAAACTTTTCAATTTTTGTATCATTATTAATTGAGTGTATTAGTATAACCAATACACTCAATATAAAATGAAGATATGAAATTTTATTTTTTTCTCTATTATTCACTCTTAAAACTATATCCTTTTATGATTCTCAACATATTGTTTTACTCTTGTTTTTATCTTGCCATATGGATCTAAATACTGGCTGATTGAACTATCATGATTTATACTTTCAATAATTCTTGCCACATACTCTGTCACATCCACACTTATGTACCATTCTTTTGTAAAAAGTTCTGGATCTTGATATATACAGTTAGTTGTAAACACACCATCTATAAGTTTATTTTTATATGCTTCATCAAACTCTTTAAAGCCTTTAGTAAAAAGTCCAAATGTGCAACAAGCAAAAACTCTCTTTGCTTTTCTCTCTTTTATATACTTTGCTGTCTCAATAAGTGAATCACCAGATGCAATCATATCATCTATTACAATTACATCTTTTCCTTCAACCTCTGAACCCATATATTCATGAGCAATTATTGGATTTTTTCCATCTACAACCTTACTATAATCTCTTCTTTTATAGAAAAATCCAAGATCTACTCCAAGAACATTTGCACAATATATATTTCTTTGCATTGCTCCTATATCAGGTGATATGACAGCAAGATGGTTTTGATCTATAATTATGTCATCATACTTATCAAGTATAGCACTTATAAATTGATAATAACAAGTAAGTGTATCAAAACTTGAAAGTGGAATCGCATTCATAACTCTTGGATCATGTGCATCTACTGTAAGTATATTCTCAACACCAAGTGATTTTAATTCTTGAAGCATAAGTGCACAGTCAAGTGACTCTCTTTTTGACCTTTTATGTTGTCTTGATTCATACATAAAAGGCATAATTACATTGATTCTTTTAGCTTTTCCATTTGCTGCTGCTATAACTCTTTTTAAATCTTGATAATGGTCATCTGGTGACATATGATTTGTTTTTCCATACATCTCATAGGTTTCAGCATGATTAACTACATCAACTATCAAAAATAAATCCGCACCTCTTATAGTACCATTTAATACACATTTTGCTTCGCCTGAACCAAATCTATCAAGTTCTGGTTTTAATATATATGAATCTTTTACAAAGTCATCTGCGAACACATCATAAACACCATTTCTAACTAAAAGTTTCCTCCAATTAAGTATAAAGTCATTAATCTTTTGTGTAAATTTTTCCGTACCTTTAAGTGGTACTAAAGTTAAAGACCCTATAGGGAACTCTCCAAGATATTTACTTTGAATAGTGTTAGATGTTGGCATTTTTAATCCTCCTTAAATCTTCACCAGCCAAATAACATTGAAGATAAGCATGAGAAATACGTGAATACATTTGGCTCATATAATTATCACCAATTTGGTTTAAAAGTAAATTGCTTGTGATTATAGTTGATTTTTTATCATTAAGTCTTTTATCTATTAGATAATTTAATTTAGTGTTGGTAAATTCAGTTATACTTTCAGTTCCGAGGTCATCAAGTATAAAAAGGTCTGCTATTATAGCATATGGTTCAAGTGAAACTCCTTTAAAATCTGGTTTAAGCGAACTAAGATATTCATTGACATTTACATACAAAACTGATTTATTAAGGCTTAATGCGTATGCACCTGCACATCTTGCAAGGAAAGTTTTTCCCGTTCCTGGTGCTCCTATCATAATTATATTATATGGAATCTCATCCATAAATTTTACACCGCTTTTCAAACTATCAACTACATTTTTCATATAGTCAATATATGATATGCCACTCATATTTAAGTCGTTTTGTTTATAAAAGGAGGTATCAAGATTATCAAAATTGTCGTGTTTTATATAATTAGAAAAATGAGAAATTTTATCAAAGAGTTCTATTTCTTTTTTTACAAAGCAAGAACACTTTTTGTCATTTACAACACCAGTATCTTTACAAATATTACAGTCATATTTTAATTCTCTATATGTAGGATCAATCCCATTTTCTTTAATATAATTATCTCGCTCAATGGTAAGTTTTTTTATTTCATTTTTAAGTTCATCTATTGACTTTTCTTCTAACTTCTTTCGCCCGATATCAAGGTAACTATGCACTATTTTTAAGTCCATATCTTTAAGTTTAGGATGTTCTTCATAAATTCTATTCTTAGTCTCATCAAGCAACATTAGATTCTTAAGTCTTATGTTTTCATATTCTATTTTTATATCATCATAACTATTATACAAAATATTTGCCTAATCCTTTTTATTGTTTAAAACACTTTGCAAAAACATTTTATTATACTCATCTCTATCAACCAATTTTGTATTTGTTTTCTTTTTTGACTTTTGATTGCCTTTTTTCTGAGTATTAAAATTTTCAGTAAAATTTTTTGCCTCCTCTACTGAGTTTATACCCTGCTCATACCATGACGAAGCTATTGCAGACATATAATTCACAGTAGTTTGAGATTTTTCAGTACAAAACTCAATTAAATAATGTATAAGCCCTTCTTCAAATCCATAATCATTATAACATTTTGCTATTAAGTTTTGTTGTCTTTCAGATAATGGTCTTCCTATAAGTTTTTCAGCCACAAAGAGTATATCTTTTTCTATTTCTTCATAACTCTTTCTATTTTTATTGATAAGTGCTTTTTTCTTAGTTTCAAAATCAAGAGTGTTATTACTACTTTCATTTGATCTATTATCTACTTTAGTTATTCTATCTTTTTTATCTTTTATAAGACATTCTTTTTTCATAATCTTCTTTTTTATCCAATACCTAAGTGCCATCTCAATGTCATCTTCTTTTATATCTATCTCATTTGAAGCTTCAGATATACTATAGCCTTCTTTTAAACCTTTCCATAAATAAAACAAAAATACTTTTATTTTTATAGGATCTGTATCTGATAAATACTTATCTAAAAACTCATTTGATATTATTGTAACATTATTGCCATATAAGCTGTCATATAATTCTTCCATATTTTGTCCCTCCCAAATTCAAACAGCAATATAGCATAAGTTTAATTTTTTTTTAATACCTATATAAACATTTTTATAACAAAAAATTTTTTTGATGTGTATTACTTTTTTTATTAAATAATATTTTTATTTATACATATTATTATATTATAATTATTATTTATATTTATGCTTTATAAAAACTAAAATATTCATATAGTTAAAACATATCATGTAATTTATATATATCTCCTGCTCCCATTGTTACAACTAAATCACCTGATTTTACATTGTCTTTTATAAATTTATAAATATCTTCATAATTATCATAGTATTCGCATATATTATTTATATTATTTTTGTCCAGTTTTATCCCATCTCTTATATCTTTTGAACTAATTATTCCTAAATCTTTTTCTCTTGCTGGATAGATTTTAGCAAGTATAGTTATCGCATTATTAGAAAGAACCCTTACGAAATCACTATAAAGTGCTTTTGTTCTTGTAAATGTATGAGGCTGAAACACAAGATATAGATGATTGTATTTTAGTTCTTTTAATGCACTTAAACTTGCTTCTATCTCAGTTGGATGGTGTGCATAATCATCTATATAAGTTATACCATTTTTAATAGCCATTACTTGTAGTCTCCTTCTTGCACCTTTAAAATCAATAAGACTATTTTTTACTTCCTCAAAACTAAACCCCATATTTAAGAGAAGTGCAAGTGCTGCTACAAAATTTAAAGCATTATGTCTGCCTATAAGTTTTTGTCTCATCCTACCAATTAACTTATCCTTATTATATACATCAAATGATTGATAATGCTTATCATCATAACTTACATTCTTAAAATAATAATCTGCAGTTTCATCTTCACCATAGGTTAATACTTTTATATCATTTTTTTTGTCTTTAACTAGATAATCAATATTTTCTATTTTATTATTTATGACAAGTAAACCATTTTTAGGTAAAAGTTCAATAAATTTTTTAAATGACTCTCTTATATCATTAAGATCTTTAAAGAAGTCAAGATGATCCTCCTCTATATTTGTTATAACCTCTAATGTAGGTGAAAAATCTAAAAAACTATTGGTATATTCACATGCTTCTGCCACAAATAAATTCTGATCTTTTCCTATATGAGAATTTCCACCTATTTCATCTACTATACCACCCACATTGATAGTAGGATCAAGATTTTTATCAAGTAATACTTTAGAAACAAGTGATGTCGTAGTAGTTTTTCCATGAGTTCCAGCTATACATATCCTCTCTTTATAATTGGTCATAATTTGACCCAAAATTTCAGATCTTGACATAAGAAGTATTTTTTTATTTTTTGCTTCTATAATTTCTTCATTGTCATCATGTATGGCTTTTGAATACACAACTATATCTAAATCTGATTGTATATTTTCTTTTTTATGACCTATATAAACTTTTATGCCCTTTCCTTCAAGTTCTTTTACATTATCATTTTCACTAATGTCAGAACCTGATACGATAAAATCATTTTTAAGCAATATAAGAGCAATGGCGCTCATAGATATACCACCAATTCCTATAAAATGCACTTTTTTCTTTTTTGTTAAATCAAATGTAACATTCATAGTTATAATCTTTTATCACTCTTTCTTGCTATTCCCATAAATAATTCTTGTATAAGTTGCACAATAATAACTAATAATACCACTGTTATAAGCATAATATCTTGATTATATCTATAATATCCATATCTTATAGCCACATCTCCAAGTCCACCACCACCCACAGCACCTGCCATAGCACTATAACCTAAAATTGTTGTTATTGTTATTGCCGCACCTATCAAAAGTGAAGGTTTTGATTCTGACAACAAAACTTTTGTTATTATTTGAAAGTTTGTTGCACCCATAGATTTAGCAGCCTCTATAACACCAAGGTCCACTTCTTTTAAAGATGACTCAACCATTCTTGCTATATATGGGCTTGCAGAAAATACAAGTGGTGGTATAACTGCTTTTGCACCTATAGTTGTACCAACCAAAACTCTTGTAATTGGTAAAATCAATATAAGAAGTATTAAAAATGGTATAGACCTAAATATATTTACTAATAAAGATAAAAAATTATATACTGCCGAATTTGGAGTTAATCCATCTTTTGCTGTAGAATAAAGAAGCACTCCAAGTGGTATTCCTATCACATAAGATATAAAAGATGACACAAATGTCATAAAAAGTGTTTCTTTTATTGCTGTTATATAAAGTGATAAATCTATTGCTAAAAACATTTGTTACACCTCCCAATAAATAATATTTTTACTATCAAGAAATTGTTTCATTTTTAATTGAATTTCTTTATCATCTGGCAATTCTATAATTATCTGCCCAAGCATCTTTCCATCTATCATTCTCGAATTTGCATATAATATGCTTACAGAATGTTTTGTAGTAAGAACCATATCTGCAATTATAGGTTCATTTGTCATAGATCCATCAAATGCAAGCCTAAGGCAGGTTTTATTATTTGATTTTTCAAAATCTACATCTTTATTTTCAGTAGCACCAAATATAAGTTTTTTACCTATATCCGATTTTGGTGCTTTAAACACTTCATTAACCGCTCCCATCTCTACCACTCTACTTTGATCAAGTATCGCAACTCTATCACATATATTTTCTATAACACTCATCTGATGAGTTATTATAACTACTGTTACACCAAGTTCTCTATTAATTCTCTTTAACAAATTGAGTATTTGATTTGTAGTCTTAGGGTCAAGTGCAGAGGTTGCTTCATCACAAAGAAGAACTTTTGGATTTGTAGCAAGTGCCCTTGCTATAGCAACTCTTTGTTTTTGTCCACCTGAAAGTTGTGATGGGTATGACTTTTCTTTATCAGATAAATCTACCAGTTCAAGCAATTCTTTTGCCTTTTTTATAGAGGTTTCTTTTTCTGCACCAGATATTTCAAGAGGAAATAAAACATTTTTCAGAACATTTTTTTGTTCAAGCAAATTGAAATTTTGAAATATCATTCCTATCTCTTTTCTTATGTTCCTAAGTTCTTTAGCATTTAATGTACCTATATTTTTATTTTCAAAATACACATCCCCTTCTGTAGGTCTTTCCAAAAAATTTATCATTCTAACCAAGGTTGACTTTCCTGCACCAGAAAGACCTATGATTCCAAAAATCTCACCTTTTTCTATAGAGATATTGATATCTTGCAACGCTACAAGTTTATCATTTTTTGTAGTAAATACTTTTTTTAAGTTTTTAATTTCTATAATTGCCATATCGCCTTCTTTCTATAAAATGCTAACTAATTTATTTTTAAAACCATTGTTTAATATACTAAGATTATTTAATCATTGTTTCATTAATTTTTTGAAAATTCTTGTAATTTTAAATTTTTATTTCTATCAAGTACCATATTAATAGACCAATCATGGGCAAAAAGTAAAAGTGGTCTATCTTTCATATCACTTACTATCTTCATATCAGATGTACCTGATATTTCTTGCAACTTAATCTCTGTATAATTCTCTATCCACCTTATATACTCGTATGGAAGAATATCAAGTTTAACCTCTACATTATATTCATTCTTTAGCCTATATGTCAAAACCTCAAACTGAAGTTCACCTACAACACCTACTATTATCTCTTCCATACCACTATTTATATCATGGAATATCTGTATTGCTCCTTCAAGTGCTATTTGCTCAATTCCCTTTACAAATTGTTTTCTCTTCATAGTATCTACTTGTTTACATCTTGCAAAATGTTCTGGTGCAAATGTTGGTATACCCTCATATAATAGTTTATCATTTTTTTCGGATATAGTTTCACCTATAGTAAATATTCCTGGGTCATAAAGACCTATTATATCACCAGCATATGCCTCATCAACTATTTTTCTCTCAGATGCAAACATAAGGTCTGCCTGATTAAGTCTTATTTTTCTTTTAGCTACATTGATATTGACATCTATACCTTTTTCAAATTTTCCAGAGCAAATTCTCATAAATGCAATTCTATCACGATGTGCTTTATTCATATTTGCTTGTATTTTAAATATAAAGCCTGTAAAATCTTCACTTGTTGGCTCTATCTCACCCATATTGCTATTTCTTTTGAGTGGTGGCAATGTCATATCAATAAAACTATCAAGAAACTCTCCTACCCCAAAATTTGAAAGAGCAGACCCAAAAAAAACCGGTGTAAGTTCTCCTCTATCAATTTTTTCTTTGTCATATGTTTCAGTAGCACCGTCTATCATCTCTAAGTCTTCTTTTAATTTTGAAATATACTCTTCACCAATTTCTCTATTTATAGTTTCTAAATCATCAATAGAATACTTTGTAGTCTCAAGTTCTTTTGCTCCAGAGTTTTTTGCGACATAAGTTGTAATCATCTTATCGCGTCTATCATAAATTCCTTTAAAAGTTTTTCCACAACTTATAGGATAATTTATAGGACAAACTTTTATGCCAAGAACTTTTTCTATCTCATCTAAAAGTTCAAATATATCTTTTGCCTCTCTATCCAATTTATTGATAAAAGTAAATATAGGTATATGCCTCATAGTACATACTTTAAAAAGTTTTATAGTCTGAGGCTCTACACCTTTTGCAGAATCAATTACCATCACAGCTTGATCTGCTGCCATAAGTGTCCTATATGTATCTTCCGAAAAGTCTTGGTGTCCTGGGGTATCAAGAATATTTATACACTTACCCTTATATTCAAACTGCATAGCAGATGATGTAACAGATATTCCTCTTTCTTTTTCTATTTCCATCCAATCTGATGTTGCCATCTTTTTTGCTTTCCTACCTTTTACAGTTCCAGCAAGATTAATAGCACCTCCATAAAGCAAAAACTTTTCTGTGAGAGTAGTTTTTCCTGCATCAGGATGGCTAATTATGGCAAAAGTTCGTCTTCTATTTATTTCATTATCAAACATTTCTCTCCTATATACTCACAAAGAAACACTATCAAATAAGACACCTTAATCAAAGCATTGTGAGCGACATAATATATAAAAATACAATAGTCGCCAATAATGGCGACTATACACAAATGGGTTTCCCCATATATACCTTACTTTTTATCTAAATTATTTGTTATAAAACTTGGTAATAAATCTTTTGAATTTCCTGGCTTCTTATTAAAACCAATTTTACTAAAATCAACATTTAAACTATCAAGGCTTGCAGAGTCACCTGTCGGTCCTACTGTTTCTTTTGGTTCTTGATTATTTTTTTTCTTTGGGGCAAAAAAGAAACTACTTGCCGATGTAGGTTCAGTATTTATGTTTGGAGTTGGTACTGAATTTGGTCTTACATTCATTTGTTCCTGACTATAATTTGGTATTGGCTGTCTCATATATTGAGTATTTAAATTTTGAGTTGATCTATAACTTGGATAAATGTTTGCTTGATCTCTTATCCCTGTAGCGATGAGTGTCACAGTAGCAATATCTTTAAGTGTAGCATCTTCTCTTGCTCCAAATATTATGTTTGCATCAGGACTAATCATTGGTTCCATTTCTTTCATAGCTGCATCAACATCAACAAGTGAAACTTCTCCACAAATACTTACTATAAGATCTGTTGCTCCCTCAATAGTTGTATCAAGAAGTGGTGATTCCATAGCTTTCTTTATAGCATCACTAACTTTATTTTCACCTTGACCTTCTCCTATAGATATATGAGCAAGTCCTTTTCCTCTCATTACTGTAGCTACATCTGCAAAGTCAAGATTTACAAGTGCAGGCAAATTTATAAGATCTGTAATACCTCTTATACTTTGTTTTAATATTTCATCTGCTTTTGCAAATGCTTCTTTAAAACCATCTTTAACATCTACAATCTTTAACAATTTATCATTTGAAATACTGATAAGTGTATCAACATTTGGGAATAATTTATTTATACCACTGATTGCTCTTTGCATCCTAACCTTTCCTTCAAATCTAAAAGGTTTAGTAACAACTGCAACTGTAAGTATTCCCTCTTCTTTTGCAATGCTAGCAACTATTGGTGCAGCACCAGTTCCTGTGCCTCCACCCATGCCACAAGTAATAAAAACCATATCTGCTTTTTTTTGAGTTTCTGTTTCGCGAAGCAATGCACGAATTGATTCTTTTGACTCGTTTGCAGCACTCTCACCAATTTCAGGAAGTGCACCACAACCTCTGCCTCCAGTTATCTTCTCACCAATCGTAACTCTTTTTGCTGCACGGCAATGTCTTAAATCTTGTATATCTGTATTAATTCCAACAAATTCTACACCTTTAACCCCATCATCAATCATACGATTGATTGCATTATTTCCTGCACCACCTACACCTAAAACAACAATCCTTGCGACGGGATCGTAAACATTATTATCTTGCATTGATGATACTATTCTATTTTTAGGATATGTCTCAAAATCGTTCATTTATAAGCCCCCTTATAAAATCTTCCCCTATATATTTTAATACAAATCTATCAATTATACAAGTATTTTTTACCTTATTTTTTTTTAGCCTTTTTAAGCTAACTTACTTACTTTTTCTTAAATATGTATTGCTCATCAAGCATATTATCTTTTGCTTCTTTCAAGTCTAAAGTACCGCTATATTCAGTAATTTTTGGATAAATGTCATTAAGCCTCATAAGTTTTATTTCCATATTGTATATATTACCTAAATTAACTTCTATATTACCAAGATATACATTTATACTATCATCCTGCTTTATCTCTATAAGGTCTACAGGAAGATTATTCTCTTTACAAAAGTTTGATATATTTAATATTGCATTTAATAACTTTTCATTATTTAATTCTATTTTATCATAGACTTCACTATTTTTAAAACTAACTCCTATAACCTCTGTGACACCTTTTTTCCTTTCATTGCTCACTTCACATATATTTCCATTTTTATCAAAATAGACATTTTTTATGTCCCGCCTAACAAAACCAATGATAGGATTCTCAGTTATATTTATAACTATACTAAATAGTGTTTTCCACTCAATTTCATATTTACTAACAAGTGGTATTTTCTTTTTCTCCAAAAATTTATCTTTAAGGAATAAAACTATACTCACATTGTCATAGGAACTTTCAAAAATATGAGTTGCAATTTGCACATCATCTACTTTTTCATTACCTACTATATCAATGTTATTGATTTTTACATTTGATATAACTACAACAATGAAAACTACAATTATTATACTTAAAAAGAATTTAATTATTTTTGTCATTGCTCTACTCTCTCATATCTTACCACAGACATAACTATACCTATTTCTATAAACATAACTATAAGAGATGAACCACCATAACTTATAAATGGAAGTGTAACCCCTGTATTTGGTAAAATATTTGTAACAACTCCTATATTTAAAATTGTTTGCAGTGCTATATGTACTCCTATACCAAATGTCAAAAGCATAAGTGATATATTTTTTTGTCTAAAACTTATATAAAATATTCTATATATAAGAATTAAGTATAAAACTAAAAATAGTCCTGCACCGACTATTCCAAGTTCTTCACAAAGTATCGTAAAAATCATATCATTTTGTGCTTCTGGTATTTTTGATTTTTGTATTGATTGAAGATACCCTCTTCCACTTATTCTACCAGAGCCTATTGCATAGATTCCCTGCATAGTTTGATATGCTATATCTGGATAATTCTCTGGTTCTTTCCAAGCAAATATTCTACCAACTTGATAAGCTTTTAAAAGACCAGCAGATGATAAAATCTTTGCCATAGGATATGCAAATACATATGCAACAACTATCATTGTCATAATAAATAAAAAAATCAATTTCTTTTTTGAAACTACAAATATCATACTTGTTGCTATTATGAATAATATAATTCCAGTTGATAAATTTGAAAGTGCAACTATAAATGTAGGTATATATGCAATCATCATAACTCTCAAAAAATTTTCTTTGTTTTCAAAATCACCTTTTATTTCAGTTATAACTTTTGACATATATATTATCATTGCAAGTTTCATAAGTTCTGATGGTTGAAATATAAGACCTCTGAGTGTAAGCCATCGACTTGCGCCTCTTGATATTCTACCTGCAAATGCTGTCAAAACTACAAATATTAAGCAAACTAAAAAAATATATTTTGCAAACTTAGAATAAAACTTATAGGGTATAAAAGAAACTAAAATTGATATTAAGATTCCTGCTATACAGAATATTGATTGCCTAAGAAATAAATATATTGGATTATTGTAAAGTCTATTTGATGAAACCGTTGATGCAGAATATAGAACTATGAGACCAAAAAAAACAAGGAAAAGCATAGCTGTAAATGTAATGTATTCAAATTTTCTAATATTTTTATTTGTCATTTTAAACTCATTACTTTTTCTTTGAATTTTTCTCCTCTCTCTTCATAGTTTTTAAACATATCAAATGAAGAACAAGCTGGAGACAAAAGAACATTATCCCCTACATTGGAATAACTATTTGCTATATCCACAGCTTCTTCCAATGTATCAGCATAAATAATATAATCATAATTCAAATCTTTTGCTTTTAATGCTATTTTCTTTTTTGCTTCACCTATAAGTATTAAGTATCTTACTTTTTCTTTAATTTTCATTATAAGATTTCCATAATCTATACCCTTATCGTGTCCACCTGCTATAAGTATAATTTTACCTTTTAGAGCATCAATAGCACTAATCGTTGCATCTGGATTTGTTGCTTTTGAATCATTATAATACTTTACTCCATTTTTCTCACGAACAAACTCTATTCTATGCTCTAAACCTCTAAACTCTTTTACAGCATCAACAATATCTACAAATGACATCCCCATATAATAAGCTATACCCATCGCAGCCATCACATTTTCATAATTATGGTTGCCTATAATTTTAAGTTCTGATACATTTAATAATTTTATTGTTTTGGTATTATCTTTATAAAAAATTGCACTGTCATATAGATAAAATCCTTCTGTAAGAGTCCTACGGCTACTAAAAAATACTGTTTTACATCTAAACATATTTTTTTGTAAAACTAAATCTCTTAATATCTGGTCTTCATAATTTAATAAGATGACATCATCTTTTTCCATATTCATAGCAATATTGAGTTTAGCATTGATATAATCTATATAACTCTCATATCTATCAAGATGGTCAGGACTAAAATTTAGAATTGCCGCCACATGAGGTCTAAACTTAACTATATCTTCAAGTTGAAACGAACTACATTCTACCACATATTTTGTATCAGCAGTTTCTTTTAAAACTTTTTCCGAATAAGGAATTCCAACATTACCAACTACTTGTGCTTTTTCTTCAAATTGTTTCTTTAAAATACACCCTGTAAGTTCTACTGTAGTTGTCTTTCCATTTGAACCTGTTATCGCACACACTTCTCCCTTACTATATAAATAAGCAAGCTCAATTTCAGAAATAGTTGGTACTCCTGCTTTTAAAATCTTTTTATATGTGAGATTTGTTTTGGGGAATCCTGGGCTTATGACGCATAAGTTTGTTTCTTTAATATCTTTATCATCAACATTTTCTAATACCACTCTAAATTTTACTTTGCCATATATACTTTTTTTTATTTTATCAACACTAATCTTAGAGTTATTATCAAATAATAACACTTCTACATCATTTTTAATTAATAATTTTGAAGCAGCAATACCACTTATACCAGCCCCTAACACTATAGACTTAGCCATCTTATCTCCTTATTATATAATATGCAATTATACAAGCAACAATAGTAATACCAGTAAACATAGCAACTATTTGATTTTCACTAAATCCACATTTTTCAAAATGGTGATGTATAGGCGCCATCTTGAAAATTCTTTTTCCACCTGACAATTTAAAATATGATACTTGTATAATTACTGATAAAACTTCTACCATATATATTATTCCAAAAATTGGAAGATAATACTGTACATCAAGTGCTATAGCCATAAATGCTACATATGCACCAAGAAAAAGAGACCCTGTATCTCCCATAAATATTTTTGCAGGATAATGATTAAAGATTATAAATGCAAGTAAAATCGCAAGTATTAAAAGATTTATATATAAGAGTTCATTTGTTTTTTGTTCTCTTGAAATTGAAATATAAAATATAGCAACTACTATAGTAACCATCGTACAAAGTCCATCAATTCCATCCGTAAAGTTTACACCATTGTTTGTCCCTACAATTATAAATATGAGTAAAGCAAATACAAAAATATTTGACATTGTATTGTAATTAAAACAAATAATAAGACCAAAACCTGCAAATAAAATTTGTAATATGAGTTTAAAAATGCCAGGAAGTCCTTTTGTATTTTTTTTTGTAACTTTTAAATAATCATCTATAAGACCTATAAATCCAAATATTATAATAAATATATTTATTTTTAAAGCAAGTGTTCCATTTACATAGTCTTTAAGTACAAGTAAAAATATTTCAACAACTAAAAAAACTATGATAAACACCAAACCTGCCATAGTCGGTGTTCCAGTTTTTTTCAAATGAGTTTCCGGTCCATCATCTCGTACAATTTGTCCAAACTGTAAACTTGTAAGTTCTATATATGCCGCATAAAAAAGAATAACTGACGATACAAATATCAAGATAAATAAAAAAACTGGATTAAATAAAATTTCATACATCTTATTCATTTTGTTCCAACACTTCTTTCATAATATCATGGAATATTCTTGTAGCAAATGTAGCACTTGCTTGCTCTTCACCTTCAAGATTAGGCTCATCTACAACAACATAACATACAAGGTTTGGATTATCTTTATCATCAAAACCAATAAATGACACAAGATAATTCTTTGCTGCTCTTGGAAGTTTCTCTGCGGTTCCTGTTTTACCACCTATATTCCTATTTTTAATTTGTGCAAATTTTCCTGTTCCTGTTTCTACAGTTTCAAAAAGTGCTTCTCTTAAATATTTTGAAGTGCTTTCTGATATTGTTTTTCTAAGAACTGATTTTACAATTTGTTTTATATAAGTTCCATTTTGGTTTTCTATTCTCTTTACAAAATGTGGCTCATAGTATTTACCGCCATTTATAGCTGAAGAAAATGCTGCTGCAAGTTGAACCATAGTACAGTTATAATTTTGTCCAAAAGAATTAGTTGATAGATCTGTTCTTCCCATATTTTGAACTGTATGTACAAATTTACTTGTATCTGCCTCATTTGGCAAATCTATATTTGTTAATTCTCCAAAACCAAAAGTTTTTTGGTATTTTACAAAATTGTTTACCCCAAGAGCCTCTGCCATTTCTGCCATACTTATATTGCACGATTTCGTAAGAGTTTCCATAAGAGTCAAATCACCATGTCCCATTCTATTATTACAGTTTATTCTCCAGTCGTGTTCACCATCATTTAATTTGATAAAACCTTTACATTCAAAGTGCTCATCACTATTTACTACATTTTCATCAATAGCTGCTGAAAATGTGACTATCTTAGCAGTAGAGCCTGGTTCAAAAGTATCCTGTACACAAATATTCTTCCATCTGCTAAACCAAATATTCTCTCTTCCAACTTCTTCTATATATTCATCTTCTAAATCTGACAAATCTCTTGGGTCATTTAAATTAAAACTATTTGATGATGCCATAGCATAAATTTCACCATTATTTGGATTCATTATCATAGCACTTGCAGATTTTGAACCAATATCTTCTTTTTGCCATTTTGCAATCTTATCTTCACAAATTCTTTGCATTCTTTGATCTATAGTAGTAACTATATTATAACCATTTACTGCTTGTTTCTTTACACTTTCCAGTTCATATGTATCTCCAAGATAGCCATACTTTCTTCCATTTACGCCAGAAAGTTCAGTATCATAATAAGCCTCAAGCCCCATAACACTTGTTCCATCATTATTTACAAAACCTATGACATTTGAAGCAAGTGAATCATTTGGATAATATCTTTTGTACTCTTCTTCAAACCATACACCATTTATCCTATCGTTTATGCCACTATTTTTATATTCTTCATTTTTCTTTTCTTTATATTTATCAAATTTTTCTTTGTCTTCACTTGAAATTTGTCTTGCATATCGTATATATGATTTATCTTTATTTTCTTCTATAAGATTTCTTATTTCCAATCTATTATAATCATATACATCTGAAAGAGCATCAATAGTAGCATTTACAAATCTACTATCTTTATAAGAAGTTATAACTTTAGGATCAATTATTAAATTATAAACTTTTATTGAAGTTGCAAGAAGATTGCCATTTGTATCAAGGATATCCCCTCTTCTACTTAAAATTACCTCTGAATTATAACTTACCTGTCTTTGACTCAAAACAATTCTATTGTAGTAATCACCATTTATAACCATCAAATAATAAATCTTAAGTCCTAACAATATAAAGATTATTGCTATGAGTAAATTCACAAGCAATAATCTGCGTTTTATAAATATCTCTGGTCCTATTATTTCTTTTTTTTTATCGAATATCTTCATACTGACGGACAAAACCATTGTCAGTTTTATCGAAATAAATTATATTCTTTTCAGTAGGAGTAACCATATTAAATTCCATATATGCTTTCATCTTTAAATCATCAAATTTAATTTCACTTTTTATAGCATCCATTATTACTGCATTTTCTTTTTCTTTAACTTTGAGTACAGTCTCAAGTTCTTTTATATCATTTGTTCTATGATATATCTTCACTTGTTCCATAACTATCATAGTCATATATGCTGACAATATAACTAAAAGTATTATGCACAAAATAACGAGTATTCTATCTACTATTCGTATCCTTTTTTTTCTTTTTATTCGTTCAGCTCTTATTTTAGGTTTATTATATAAAGTGTCTTCAAATTTTTGCAAATTAAAATATGGCTTTAATATATCTCTTCCATATAATACTTCACTAGCCATATTTACCCCTTTCAAAAATTCTAAGTTTCGCTGACTTAGCTCTTCTATTATTTTCTAATTCTTCATCTTTTGCTATTATAACTTTCCTATTAACTATTTCACCCTTACTTTTTTTCCCACACACACACGGATAACCTTTTGGGCAAGTACAAGGGTAAGCAAATGTTTTAAACTTATCTTTAACTAATTTATCTTCCAAAGAATGAAAACTTATAACACAGATTCTGCCACCCACAGTTAATCTATCTATAATCTTATCAAGAGCTATACTAATTACTTCCATTTCTCTATTGATGTAAATTCTAAATGCTTGAAATGTTCTCTTCGCTGGATTCTTTCCAACACCACTTATAAATCTTAACTTTGCTGGTATAGCAGTTTTTATAATATCTACAAGTTCAAGTGTAGTTTCAATCTTTTTATTTTGCCTATATTCAACTATTTTTTTTGCAATATTTTTTGCAAAAATATCTTCTCCGTAATCTTTTATAATATGATATAAATCATTTTCTGAAAATTCATTGACAAGTTTTTCACAGGTTAACGGTATATCTTTATCCATCCTCATATCAAGATGTGCATCCTTATTATATGAGAAACCTCGTTTTCCTTCGTCAAATTGATAACTCGATACACCAAGGTCAAATAAAATTCCACTAATTTTATCTATTTTTAAATCATCAAGAACTAAATCAATATTTTCAAAATTATTTTTAACTACAATTAATTTTTTTTTATCTATATATTTTTTTAATCTTTCAGTCGCTACACTAATAGCATCAATGTCTTGGTCAATTCCTATAAGAAAGCCTCGTCCTTTATCAAGTTTTTCTAAAATTTTTTCGCTATGTCCTCCACCACCAAGTGTCGCATCTACATAGATCCCATCTTCTTTTATATCAAGACCTTCTATTACTTCATTTAATAAAACTGGAATATGTGAAAACATTAAATATTAAGTCCTTCCATCTTTCTTGACAACTCATCAGTATCATCAAAATTATTTTTCTTTTTAAACATTTCTGTATCCCAAAGTTCTATATGATCTCCCACACCAAGGAAAGTAATATCTGATTTTAAATCTGCTACATTTCTAAGTGCTACTGTAAGTTGAACTCTCCCCATCTTATCTGGAGATACATCCAAAGCTCGTCCTATAAAAATTCGTTTAAACTCTCTTGCACTTTTATTTGCATATGGAAGTGAATTTATTTTTTCTGAAAATTTATCCCAAGTTTCTTTATCATATATTTCAAGACAATCATCTATTCCTTTTGTAATAATAAAAACATCTCCAAGCAAGTTTCTAAACTTATTTGGAATAATTAAACGACCTTTTTGGTCTATTGTGTGGTTGTACTCTCCTGTAAACATACTTAAATATTTATTCTTATTATTTTTATTATATTTAGATAAAAAGGGTGGATGTGAAAAATGGTACGTGGAGGGCATGTTATTTTTTACCACTTTTTTACACTATCCACCACTATTATGGTATATTCTACCACTTTTTTATAATTTGTCAAGTGTTTTTTTTATGTTTTTTATGTTATAATATAACTATGAAAAATAAGCTTATAAAACCAATAAAATTACTATTTTTAGCCTTTTTGCTTTTTTCCTGCTCTTCTAACCCTAATTCCACTTTAAATCATAGCCCTAAAGAGTTAAAAAAGATAAATGCCTCAAATCTTAGATACCCTTACAAAACTATAACTAAAAATAGTAAAAAAATAAATATAAATAAGGATTATGGTGATGGCTTAAAAGACATAGTCATATTTTCTACGAATGATGGTCTATCTTCTTTTAATGACAACTTAACTATTTCTGCTATAAAATATTACTATGACAATTTTGATAAAAAAGAAAATTTTACTACACTTGTTGATACAGGTAATTTTTCATTTGGGAGTATAGAAGCTGAGACCTCACAAGGCAAATCTTCTATTGAAGTTTTAAATGAAGTTGGATATGACATAATAGTTCCTGGAAGTTTTGAATTTAATTATGGAATAGATAAGTTTAAAGAAAATATGGCTGCCTTAAATGCGCATGTGATATGTTGCAATATTTACGATACAAAAAAGGAAGAACTTTTATTTGCGCCATATGTAATATATAGATATGGCGATATAAATGTTGGATTTGTAGGAGTTACCAGCCCAGAGGCACTATATTTAAAAAACAATTATGATAAATTCTTCGATTCAGATGGCAATCAATTATTATACTTTTTTGAAGATGAAAATGGTTCAGCACTCTATTGGCAAATTCAAAAAACAGTGGATGATTGTAAAGCAGCTGGAGCAGACAAGATAGTATTACTTGCACATCTCGGTATAGAAAGCATAACAAAAGAATACTCTTCTATAAAGGTAATCGCAAATACAACAAATATAGATGCTGTAATAGACGGACACTCAATGGAAGTACTTGACAATGGTCTTATGCTAAATCTATCTGGTTCTTTTATCCCACTTGTTCAGGCTGGATCAAACTATAAATACCTTGGTGCCATAAACATATCAAAGGAAGACTATATAAACCAAGCAGTTTTAAAAGAAAGATCCATTAATAAAAAAGATGAGAAGTTTCAAGCAAAAATTGATGAAATATTAAGCAAGTATCATTAAAGCAAATTTTTATGTTAGGCTTGCGAAAAGTATATATATACTATATAATATATAAGATAAAGGGCTAAAACTCAAAAAATTAGATTTTTTGTTTTTTTGGGGTGCCAAAATTTTAACATTTTTGAGGTGTATTTTTTATGGAAAAATCAATTAATTTAAGAGAATTATTTAAAGAAAGCGACAAATATATAGGCAAGAATATAACTGTAACTGGTTGGATTAGAACCAATAGAGATTCTAAAACATTTGGCTTTATTGTTCTTAGTGATGGAACAATATTCAGTACATTGCAAATTGTCTATGATGAAAAATTATCTAATTTTAATGAAATAGCTAAGCTCAATGTTGGCTGTGCACTCACAATTAAAGGGGAAGTTGTAGCAACACCAGACGCAAAGCAAAAATTTGAACTTCACGCAACAAGTATAGTTGTAAATGGTCCTTGTGATAAAACCTATCCTATACAACCAAAAAAGCATACGCTTGAATTTTTAAGAACTATAAATCATTTAAGACCAAGAACAAACACTTTTCAAGCAGTGTTTAGAGTTAGGTCAATGTTGGCATATGCAATTCATAAATTTTTCCAAGAAAATGACTTTATTTATGTTCACACACCTATTATAACTGGTTCAGATTGTGAAGGTGCTGGAGAAATGTTCCAAATAACCACTATGGATTTAAAAAATGTACCAACAAGTAAAGATGGCAGTGTAGATTTTACAAATGACTTTTTTGGCAAACCTACAAATCTTACAGTAAGTGGTCAACTATACGGAGAAACATTTGCACAAGCTTTTAAAAATATATATACTTTTGGTCCGACATTTAGAGCAGAAAACTCAAATACAGCAAGACATGCTGCTGAGTTTTGGATGATAGAACCTGAAATGGCATTTACAGATTTGGAAGGCAATATGGATGTAGCAGAAAGAATGCTTAAATTTGTTATCAAATATGTTTTAGATAATGCAAAAGAAGAAATGGAATTTTTTAATAATTTCTTTGACAAAGAATTACTTGAACGACTTAACCATGTTGTAAATTCAGAATTTGGTGTTATAACTTATACAGAAGCAGTAAAGGAACTTGAGAAACATAATGATAAATTTGAATATAAGGTATCATGGGGAGCTGATTTACAGACTGAACATGAAAGATATTTGACAGAAGTTTTATTTAAAAAACCTGTGTTTGTAACTCACTATCCAAAAGAGATAAAAGCATTTTATATGAAACTTGATCCAGATGGTAAAACTGTAGCAGCAGTTGATTGCCTTGTCCCTGGAATTGGTGAGATAATTGGTGGTTCTCAAAGAGAGGATGATTATGATACACTCATAAAAAAGATGAAAGAACAAAATTTAAATCTTGATGATTATGACTTTTATCTTGACTTAAGAAAATATGGTTCTACTGTTCACTCAGGTTTTGGTCTTGGTTTTGAAAGACTTGTTATGTATGTTACAGGAATTCAAAACATAAGAGATGCTATTCCATACCCACGAACAGTTGGTAATTGCGATATCTAATAAAATGAAATTCATACATATATCTGACATACACATTGGGATGTCTCCTGATACTACTATGTTTTGGTCTGAAGATAGAGCACTTGATATAAAAGAGACATTTGCAAATGTCATAAAAAAATGCAAGGAGGAAGAAATTGACTTTCTCCTTATTTCAGGTGATTTATTTAATCATCAACCACTTACAGAAGAACTTGATTTTGTAAATAACTTATTTAAAACAATTAATAATATCCCTATCATCATAATAGCTGGAAGTTCTGACCATATAAAGTCTAACTCTCCTATACTCAATTATAAATTTTCTGACAATGTATATTATTTTCTTGATAAAACTGAGTATTCTTTTAAAGTTAATAATCATCTTGTTGTCATACATGGTTTTTCTTATTATTCACTTGAAGACACTACTCCTATCATAAACTCTATAACTCCAAGTGAAGATAATTATATACATATCCTACTTGCATATGGGGGCGATTCTAATCACTGTCCTTTTGATATAAATAAGCTTGATAACAAAAACTTTTCTTATATAGCTCTTGGCTCAAGACATAACTTTGAAACTTTAATTGAAAACAAAGCTTATTATTCTGGTAGTATAGAACCACTTGATAGTAATGACATAGGTGATCATGGTATAATCATCGGAGAAATAGATGATTATACAAGAAGAACACATGATATAAGATTTGAAAAAATAGCTAAGGTATCATATATACCTATAACTGTAAAAATTTGTGGTTCAAATACCGAAGAAAATATATCAGAACTTGTTATGGAAGAAGTTTTGCGATATGGGCTTAACAATATTTTTAAAATCAAAGTTATCGGCTATAGAAATCCAGATATAGAAATTACAAGAGATTTATTTAATGAAAAAATTAGAATCATTGAACTAATTGATAATACTATACCAAAATATGATTTTATAAAACTTTCAAAAGAACATCCACAAGATATGATAGGTGCTTTCATAAGAAAAATGATAAGTCATAGTGATAATTTATCTGATATAGAAAAAAGAGCATTGTATCTTGGTACACATGCTCTTATAAAAACAAGTGAAGAAAGAAATTAGTAAAAATTAATGAAGATTAGAAGTCTAAATATTAATGGTTTTGGTAAATTTAAGGATAAATATATTAGTTTATCTGATGGTGTTAATGTTATATATGGCAATAATGAAGCTGGTAAAAGTACTACTCATACATTTATCAAATCATTACTTTTTGGCATAAATAATAAGAAAAGCAAAACTAAGATTGATATATATCAAAAATATAAACCTTGGGAAAACAATACAAAATATGAAGGAAGTCTTGACTTTATATATAATGATAAGATTTTTCAAATTCACAGAATTTTTAATCAAGATAATCCTATCTTAGAAATTAATAATCTTACAGATAAAATCAAACTCCTTTCAAATCCTGAATTATTTTTGCATAAGGTTTTGAATAATCTTTCAGTAAATTCTTTTGATAATACTATAAGCATTGGTCAACTAAAAACTACACAGGATAAGTCAATAATAGAAGAACTACATAAGTTTATAGCAAATCTAAATACATCAGGTGATATGTCCATAAATACAATCCAAGCCATAAACTTTCTTAAAAACAAAAGAGATTCTATCTCTTTAAATTTAAATTCTGATGCTTCAAGAATTTACAACAAACAACTTGGTAATATAAAAAATATTGAACGTGAACTTTCAAATAAAAATTATGAAAATAAACTGCCAGAACTTTTGCAAAAAAAAGCAAGTGAGAAAAGAAAGATTAATAATAACAATATAGAAATTGAGGAATTAAAGCAGTCTAACATAGAAAAAAAACTTATGCTTGAAAGTTATGGCTTTACTTCAAAAGAAGATATAGACATATTATCTAAGCAAACTACAAATATATTTTTCGACTATAAACCAATAATGAATAATAAAACCCAAATACTTGGTATTGCTTTAAATAGTATATTTATAATTATTGGAATTATATCTATAGTACTAAGTTTCCTTTTTTTAGTAGTAACTTACCCAGATATAGCAACAATCTTAAATGTAAATAATGCAAAACACTCACTTTCCACAATAACAACATTTGTTGTAAATCTTCCATTCCACCCTATAATACTAATAGCTATACTCCTATGTATAGGTATTATACTTATGATAGGCAATATATTATTATTGTTTAACAATTATCAAAACATTAAAAAATCAAATGAAATTAGAAGTATTATAGAAGATATATTTAATCAACATATAAACGATGATGAAATAAGTGAAGATAATATGATGCTGTTTAAAAAACATATAAGTAATATGCAAAGAATTTCAAAATCTATTGATGAGGCTGAAGCAAGAATCACCCTACTTACTGCAGAAAATAATGAACTTTTAAAGAATCAATCAGAAGTTGATGATAATATAAAATCTCAACAAAGAATACAATATGATGTAGAACAAAAATATAATGAATTATATTTACTAAGAAATGAAAGTGAAAAAATAAAACAAGAAATTAACAACAACGAATCTATTAGTAAAGAGATTGAAAGCATAGATTTAGCGATTGAAACCATCAACTCTATATCAAATGACATCCAAGTTATGTTTGGGACTCACTTAAATAAATCTACGAGTAATTATTTATCTTTACTTACAAATAAAAAATATGATAGTTTAAATGTTGACAATAATCTAAATATAACTTTAAACTATGAAAACAAAAAAATCAAACTTGAAAGTTTAAGCACTGGAACTATTGATCAAGTATATCTTGCTCTTAGACTTGCCATTTCAGATATTATATGCAACAATAAAGAAAAATTACCTCTTTTATTTGATGATTGTTTTGCTATGTATGATAATGATAGACTCAAATCCACTTTAGAGTTTTTACATAATCAAATTTCTACACAAATCATTATTTTTACCTGTCATACAAGAGAAAAAGAATTATTATCAACACTTGGGCTTGACTTTAACTATATTGAAATTTGATAATCAATAGGATCGTCTTAATACTTTTATACATTTAAATAAAAAAAATAGGGCATAACCCTATTTTTATCTTACTTGTTTTTCTTCTAATAACTCTCCAGTATCATATGAGAAATAATAATAATTACCAATATTGTCGTATGCAGGTCCTAAAACCATAAGACCTTCTTCATCAAAATAATACACTTTATCACTAATTTTATAAAAACCATTCTTTGCTTTTATTTCTCCAAAACCCGCAACAATTATGGTAAGTCTTAAACGATCTTTCTTTACATCTTCTGTCAGATAATATTTATCTTCATCTACATCTGTTATTGAAGGAGTGTGTCTTATAAGTGTGTATTCATTATTATTCGAAAAAGTCCAGTCAGTAGATGAAAATATAGTATCTTTTGAAAATATATTTTTACTTGGTCCTTCATATGCCTTTTTTGATAAATCCTTACTTCCATCTGGTACATATCTTATAGCATCTGATATAGTATCAGGATCAACTGAAGGTTTTGCAGTTGGTTTAATTATTTCATCAACTACTCTACCTTTTTTATCAATAATCTCTTCTGCACTTATAGAATTTGCAAATAAAATACTTAAAAATAAAAATACTATTATAATTTTAATAACCTGTCTAATCAAACTACCTACACATTTTGAAAGATCTGTTCTTTTAAAGTAAATGCAATAGCCACAATCATTAAATTTTATAATTTTTCTCTTCATAGTAATATTGTATCATTTAATTGTGTTTTTTATATGATTTATGATTTAATCCACTTACCATCTATTCCTACAAGATAGCCTTCTTTCGTAGTTGCATTTGATAACATCGTTCCATCAGCATTAAAATAATACCAATCGTTTTGAATTTGTTTCCATCCAAGTGCCATTTTTCCTTCTTCAGTTGTCTTTGCATTTTCAAAGAAATATGTCTTATTGTCTGCTGTCTTTAACCATCCAGTCACCATATTACCTTTTCCATCAAAATAATATGTATCTGACACATTTACTAATATATCAATTCCATTCTCATTTTTAGTTACTACAGAATTTATTATATAAAATTGATTAACAGCGCCTACAAGTGTGCCATTTACATTTGCATTTAATTTAAATTTATTTGTTATAGGATCAAATTGCCATGCTACTTGTGTAGCATCTACAATTGCTGGGTTAGATGTAATTGAAGCAACTTGTGTTGTAGTTGGTGCTGTAATACTTGGAAGTGCTGAACCGCCACCACCGCCACCGCCGCCGCCTCCACCGCCTCCACCACCATATGAAGGATTAGAATTTTTGTTCCATTTTGCAGTTAAAACTAAATCCGCACTAATAGAATCTATCTTTGCTTTATTTTTATAAGATTTACCATCATCCGAAGTCCAACCTACAAATGAATATCCACTTCTTTTAAAAGTATTTGCATTTAAAGTGAACTCAACACCTTCATATACAATTTGAGGTTCCATCGTTCCACTTCCACCACCAGAATTAAATGTTATAGTATATTTTTTTATTTCATTATATTTTGCATATATATATATATTTCCACTTTCTTTATATATATCATCATTTCCAGTATATACTTCTGTCAGATTACTATTCTTATACCATTTATCAAAGGCATATCCTTCTTTTTCTGGTGTAGAAAGAGATGCTACATTTATATTTACACCAAAAGTTTTTTCAAAACTTGCTGGAGTTAGTGTACCACCATTTGCATTGTAAGTAACGATATATTTCTTTGCTTTCCATTTTGCAGTAAGAGTTAAATTTGTTGTTAAATTTGTTATCTCCTCATTATCAACATACGATTGACCATTACTTCCACTCCAGCCTGCGAATGTATATCCTCTTTTAGTAAAAGTGTTTCTTTCTAAGTTAAATGTTGTCCCCTCATATACTGTTTGATCATTCATTGTTCCATTTCCACCACCAGAATTAAAACTTATTGTATAATCTATCAACTCATTATATTTTGCATAAATATATATATTTCCACTTTCATTATATATATCATCATTTCCTGTATATACTTCTGTCAGATTACTATTCTTATACCATTTATCAAAGGCATATCCTTCTTTTTCTGGTGTAGAAAGAGATGCTATATCTATACCATATGTTTTCTCAAAGCTTAATGGAGTTACTGTGCCTCCATTTGTATTATAAGTTATAGTATATATTTTTGCAGTCCACCTTGCGGTTAATATAATATCCGATGTTAAGTTTGTTATCTCTTCATTATCATCATATGATTGACCATTACTTCCACTCCAGCCTGCAAATGTATATCCTCTTTTAGTAAAAGTGTTTCTTTCTAAATTAAATGTTGTCCCCTCATATACTGTTTGATCATTCATTGTTCCACTTCCACCACCTGCATCAAATCTTATTGTATACTCCATCATTTCATCATATTTTGCATAAATAAATACTGGAGTATTTGCCACATATATATCATCATTTCCAGTATACTCTTCTGTAAATTGATTATCTTTATACCATTTATTAAAAGTAAAACCTTCTTTTACTGCCACAGAAAGTGAAGCTACATCTATATCAATACCATATGTTTTTTCAAAACTTACTGGTGATACTATACCACCATTTGCATTATAAGTTACAGTATATACTATAGGATTCCAGATTGCTTTAAGTGTTATGTCTTCATCTATAGTTATAGGTGCTTCATCATCATATATTATAGTAGAATCATTTGCATCTTCCCAATGGTCAAAAGTGTATCCAGTTTTTGTAAATACATTTGGATTTATATTTGTAGTTTCATTTTTAATAACTATTTGTTTATCCATTGTATTCTCTGCACCATTGCCATCAAAAGTAATTTCTGCATCATTTATATTAGTAAGACCTTTGATTCTAAAGTTAGTTCCACAGTAAACACCATCAAATTCAACTAAACTTGGATTGCCTGCACCATCTTTATTTGCATCTTGCCAATTATCTATATTCCCTATTTCATTAATACCATAAAAACTTTGATTTACTTGAGCATCATTTGCTAACTGTATAACATTACCATAAAGTCTCTGAGCCCCTGAATGATATACTGCAAACCTATTAGAAGAAGTATCTACATTTCCTGCTGTCCCCTCTATCACAATAGAATAATATGTATTTTTATCTAATAATACTGGGTCAGTTAATTCAATAGTATATACACCAGATGTATCTCTTTCAATACCTGTCATCTCTGATGCAAGTGTTCCATCTGCAGGATATGTCATTTCAGTATCTTTTGTATATATTTTTATATTAAATCTTGAATTTGTAGAATATACTCCTACACTTACTGCATTTAATTTTTGATAGTGGTCATCACAAACTTTAAATATATTTGCAAATCTAAAAGGTGTTGTTTCTGAAATAGAATAATTATATAATGTACAATTTGTATCTCCGTTCGTATCATAATGATAGTTATAATCATAAGTATCAAACTTTATGACTTCTATAGCATACATCATATCATCTAATGTAGTATCTTCATATGACAACCAAAAATAACCACCATTTGAATAAGTATAATTTGGACCATAACTATTTCTACATAACCAAGCACCTGGGTTTGCTGGAGCTGTATTAAAATTGCTTGTTGGGACATTGTCA
>CADCOW010000114.1 GCA_902803205.1 uncultured Eubacteriales bacterium
CTTGTCTCGCTTTTTGTGCGGGGAACATGTTATCATAGATAACTGTATGTTCCCCGCAGGTTGAAAAAAGTATCTGCAATTCAAAAAGCAAGCTTTTTTCTTGCACCTACTTTTTTCAACCCAAGAGTTTTGCAAACTCGCTACGCTCAAACAATGCTAAAACTCTAAGCAAAAAGCTTCGTCAATGTCGCAAAAAATTTGTTTTTGCTCCAACTATTTTCTTGAGCGACTTGTAAACTACATTTATAACAAAAATATTAAATCATACTACTCTATCTATCCTTCCCGCCCCATACGATGTTCTCGTAGCGTTCTGGGTCGGTATTACCTTCGGTTGAAAAGAGTAGAACTTTTGAGTTAGAATCAAGTTTAAGTTCTTTCTTTAAATCAGAATATTTTTCATCAGTCATAATTGATGCAAGTACTCCAGTAGTAACTGCACCAGATTCTCCCGATACAACCTGTGTATCTCCTTTAAGTGGTGCTCCTAATATCCTCATACCAAGTCTTGTCACATCATCTTCAGCAGATACGAAACAAGTTACATGATTTTTAAGAATATCCCAACTTGTTATGTTTGGCTCTCCACAACAAAGTCCTGCCATTATACTATCCATATCTCCGCCTACAATTGATATGTCGCCTGTATTTTTTATTGCTCCTTGATATAAGCAGTCTGCTACAGATGTTTCAACCACTACCATAATAGGAGGATTATCTTTATACTTATTTGCAAAATACCCAACCATACCACCTGCAAGCGAGCCAACTCCAGCTTGTACAAATATATGAGTTGGTTTTTCTCCAAATTGTTCTGCTGCTTCAAGTCCCATAGTTCCATACCCTTGCATAATCCAAGAAGGGATTTCTTCATAACCTTCCCAAGCTGTATCTTGAATCACTACTGAATGTGGAATCTTTGCAGATTCTGATGCTGCCTTTCTCACACAATCATCATAATTCATTTCTTCTATAGTTGCTGTTGCATTTTCAGCTTGGATTGCTTTAAGCCTTCTTTCAGTAGAACCTTTTGGCATATAAATAACACATTTCTGTCCAAGTTTATTTGCAGACCAAGCAACACCTCTTCCATGATTTCCATCAGTTGCAGAAAAAAAAGTAACTACATTTCCTAAGTCTTTTTTCAACTCATCACTTGTTAAATAATTATAATCAATTGATGAAATATCTTTTCCAAGTTCCGAAGCTATATGTCTTGCTATTGCATATGAACCACCAAGCACTTTAAATGCATTGAGTCCAAATCTATATGACTCATCTTTTATACACACTTTACCAAGTCCTAAATACTTTGCTAAATTTTTCAAATCAACAAGTGGAGTTTCTGAATATTGAGGAAAACTTTTATGAAATCTTTTCGCTTTTTCAACTTCTTCTACACTCATTATAGGAAGATTCTTGTCATCAGTTTTTGGCATAGTATTAATCTTCCATTTAAAATTTGTTTTTTCCATATATGCCTCCATTAATATTTTTACATATATAACTTTTTTTATTTCTTCTTAACTATTATCTTCAATAACTTCTTCCACTTTAGTTTTATAAAAAGTAGTGCTATTTTCACCAAAAATTTTCTTGGTAATATTTTCACTATTACTTTTAAAAATTTTTTATTTACTTTCATTTTTCTTTCATCCTACTATTTTAGTAATTTATCAAACGATATTTTAAAAGGATAACTCTCCTTCATAAATTTACATAATAAATTTTTTCAAATTTGTTCTAATCAGTGTTTTCTAAATACCAAAATAAATTTAGAATGATTTATATAAACACTCTAATAACTTATCTATTTTCTATTTAAGTAATATCAATTATTCTTTTTACAATTAATATAATATTTTCACAATTATTATACCATTTATAAATATTTTATACAAGATTTGTAATTCTATAGTAATAATAAATTATATACATTTTTACATACTTTTATACTTTTTAATGTATTAGTAAAATAATTACAAAAAAAATATAGGCTCTATTTTTCTATAGAGCCTATACTTAATTTATAAAGAGCCTCATATATTAGACTAAATATTTTGCACTTTGAAAAGTCATAAATTTGCCTCTTCAAAATTAGGGATTCTCACTTAACTTAAATATTATACTATAACTAATTCATCATTCTTTTCATCTATCGTGACTTCATCCCCTTCTTTTGACTTATCTTCAAGTACAGCTTTTGCTACAAGATTTTCTACTGATGATTGTATAAATCTTTTAAGAGGTCTTGCGCCAAATGAAGGATCATATCCATTATCAATTACAAACTTTTTAGCATTGTCTGTTAGTTTTATTGTTATTCTCTTATCAGACAATCTATTATTTAAATCAGCTATAATTAAATCTGCTATCTTAGAAATATTTTCTTCTGAAAGTGGTCTAAACATAATTATCTCATCAAGTCTATTTAAAAATTCTGGTCTAAAATGCTCTTTCAACTCATCCATAACTTTTTGTTCAACAAATGAATATTCAGAATTCTTATTTTTACCACCAACTTTTAGATTCAAGTCTTCATCGGCAGTCAGTTTAGTTTTTATTTCCTCTCCAGTCGAAAAACCTACTGGATTATCTGCTCCTTCAAGTAAAAGTTGTGAACCTATATTTGAAGTAAGAATAATAATTGTATTTTTAAAATCTACTGTCACACCTTTTGAATCAGTTATTCTACCATCATCAAGTATTTGTAATAAAATATTATATACATCAGGATGTGCTTTTTCAATTTCATCAAATAATATAACTGAATATGGTTTTCTTCTAACCTTTTCAGTAAGCTGTCCACCCTCATCATAACCTACATATCCAGGAGGTGCACCAATAAGTCTTGCTACAGTATGTTTCTCCATATACTCTGACATATCAATTCTTATAACCATATTCTCATCATCAAATAAATTATATGCAAGAGTTTTTGCAAGTTCTGTCTTACCTACACCTGTTGGACCAAGGAATAAAAATGAACCTATAGGTTTTTTTGGATCTTTTATACCAGCCTTACTTCTAAGGATACAATTTGCAACTTTTTCTATCGCATTATCTTGACCAATAACTCTCTTATGCAAATCACTGGCAAGATGTAAAGTTTTTTCTTTTTCAGTACTTGTAAGTTTGCTAACAGGTATTCCAGTCCATTTGCTTATCACTTTTGCTATCTCATCTTCTGTAACTTTATTATGCACAAGAGTTAATTCTTTTTCTTTTGCTATGCTTTCTTTTTCTTCAATTTCTTTTTCAAGTTGTGGTTTATCTTGATATTTAAGTTTAGATGCAAGTTCAAGATTTGCTTCATTTTCCGCTTTTTCAATCTGTTTATTTATATCTTCAAGTTTTTCTTTTATAACTTTCACACTATCAACAGATTCTTTTTCAACTTTCCATTTACTTACTTTTACATTGTATTCATCTCTTAATTCTGATAAATCTTTTTGAATCTCAGCAAGTCTTTCTTTTGAAGCAGCATCCTCTTCTTTCTTTAAAGCTAATTCTTCAATTTCAAGTTGCATTATTTTCCTTCTCATAGCATCAAGGTCTTGAGGCATAGAATCAAGTTCAGTTTTTATCATAGCACAAGATTCATCAACTAAATCTATAGCCTTATCTGGTAAAAATCTATCACTTATATATCTATGCGAAAGTTCTGCTGCTGCAACCAATGCACCATCAGTAATCTTTACACCGTGGAATGTTTCATATCTCTCTTTTATACCTCTTAAGATAGAGATAGTATCTTCAACACTTGGTTCATTTATTTGTATAGGTTGAAATCTTCTTGCGAGTGCCTTATCTTTTTCAAGATATTTTCTATACTCATCAAGTGTAGTAGCACCTATACAATGAAGTTCACCTCTTGCAAGCATAGGTTTTAAAATATTACTTGCATCTATTGCTCCTTCACTTCCACCTGCACCAACTATGGTATGAATCTCATCAATGAATAAAATTATTTGTCCATCCGATTTTTTTACTTCAGATAATACTGATTTAAGTCTTTCTTCAAACTCACCTCTATACTTTGCTCCAGCCACGATTGATGACATATCAAGTAAAAATAATTTTTTGTTTTTAAGTTGTGTAGGAACATCACCTCTAACGATTCTTTCTGCAAGTCCTTCAACAACGGCTGTCTTACCTACACCTGGTTCACCAATAAGGACAGGATTATTTTTAGTTTTTCTTGATAAAATCATTATCGCATTTCTAATTTCAGAATCACGCCCTATAACTGGGTCAAGTTTTCTTTCCCTTGCTCTTTCAACTAAGTCATATCCATATTTATTTAATACATCATATGTCGCTTCTGGATTATCTGAAGTTACATTTTGATTACCTCTCACTTCTGACAATGCCTTTAAGAAACCTTCTTTTGTTATATTATATTCTTTGAATATATTTTTAATCGTTGTATCTTGATAAGTAAAAAGATTTAAAAACAAATGTTCAACTGATACATATTCATCTCTCATGCTTTTTGCAGTATCTTCAGCATTTATCATTAGTTGGTTTAATTCATTTGAATAATGATACTGGATATTCCCCGTTGCCTTTGGAAGTCTATCTATTTCTGCATCTATAGTACTTGTGAACTTAGCAATATTAACTCCCATCTTATCAAGCAAATTCTTGATTAAACTATCTTCTACATCAAGAAATGCTTTCAGTAAATGAATTTCCTTGAACTCCGAATTGCCATTATTCATAGCAATTTTTTCCATACTTTGTATTGTTTCTACAGATTTTTTTGTAAATCTATCTATTTGCATATGTCTTTCCTCCTCTCTAATTCTTTCTAAAATAAAGTCTTATATTAGCCTTTTGATACTCGCATTATA
>CADCOW010000115.1 GCA_902803205.1 uncultured Eubacteriales bacterium
GCAACAGCGGAAATTACAACAGCGGAAATTACAACAGCGGAAATCGCAACAGCGGATATTTCAATACCGATGAACCTAATGCAAGATTATTCAACAAGATTTCTAATATTAAAATGAGCGACATAGACATAAACAGAATAAATTATATATTGAGTTTTATAGATAAAAAAGATGTAAAACTTGTATGGAAAAATAAAGAAGATATGACAGCAGAAGAAAAAGAAAAATACCCAGAGTATATAACAACTGGTGGAGCATTGATGAAAGAAGATGTTAAAGTAAATGTGCAAGAAGAGTGGGAAAAAGTAAGTCAAGATGATAAAGACTTTATAAAATCATTGCCAAACTTTGATAAAGACATATTCTATAAATGCACAGGAATAAAAGTATAAAAAAGTGGAGGAATAAATAATTGATAGTTTAGGACAAATAAAAAAGAGCAAGACCGACTCAAGCGGGCTACGGGGCGAATGCTTAAAAAGCCGTAGATTTAAGGCGAGGGAAACAAGCAGAGAAATCTGTGTCCATAACTCATAGATAGTGCTTAACTCTTTCTATCAATTTATATAAAAAAGTGGAGGAATAAAGATGGAAAGACCAATAGAAAAATATGGATGGTATAGATATATAAATGATAGATATGAAAGGTTTGAAAGTGGTGCAGGTGGCATAATAACATTTTACAAGCATTCTGACACAATAGAATTTGATGATTTTGATGAGCAAGATTTATCATTTGAAGAACTACAAGCCGTATATGAAACAGCAAAACAAATAAAGGAAGAGAACACTGAATTACACAAAAACATAGAAGAAGAACTTAAAAGATACGAAGAAAAGTTTAGAGAAGATTATGAAGAATGCAAGAAAGCAGGATACAGAGAATTAGAAAAAGAAGAAATATCAAAAAAGAGTTGCTGGCAATGCTCACATTTTAGAGGTGGTTGTATAGGTGCGGGGTGTTGGTGTTCGCAAGAGATATGTGATTTCAAAGAAAATGAAAATGTGTTAATACCACAATAAAGGAAAATATGGGAGGAAGCAAAATCAATGATAAATAAATAATGTGACATATGCTTAAAGAGTGAAGCAAAAACTTACGACATAAGTTTGATAGATAGTGAAATAGACTTAAAAGGTAAAATAGACTTATGCCCTATATGTGCAAATAAAATTAAATCAGCAATATCAAAAATAGAAGAAGAGGTGTAAATATGGCAACAAATAGAGAAAAAAATATAGATAATTTATCTAATGGAGAGTTGGTAAATTTATTAGCTAATAAATGTAATATACATAAAAACAAAATCAATACTTATTCAGATGAAACTAATGAAGCAGTAAATATTGAGAATTGGCTCTCACAAGAAGTAGAAGAAGAAAGAACTTGTGGAAGTTGTAAGTTTCATAAGAAGGTAAAGCCTTGTATAGGTGCAATTGATAAAAAGTGTGTGAATTCAAAAAGTAAAAGTTATGGAACTTATATAATGAATGATTGTTCTTGTGATGTGTGGGAATCAAAAAATTCTTGTGGAATAGATGAAAATCACACTCAAGTAGCAAATATAACGAATGAAACAAAGAAAGTAGAACTAATTGAAGAAGGTAATAATAAAACGATTTTTATACAATTGCCAAAAGATGAAACAACAAGTAAAGCAATAGAAACTCTATTGTTAGAACTTCATATAATGTCAGCAAGACTTGATAAACTTGAAAAATGTAATAGAATAGCCGAAGTAAAAGAACACATAGAAGAAAGACTTAAAGAAAAAACAAAATATTCAACTAAAGATATGCGACCAATGACAAAAGAAGATGCAGAAGAGTTGGTTAATAAAATAGGTCGTTGTGCAGAAGAAGTAAGCCAAATGAATAAAACTGCCGATGAAATGTTTGAAGAATTAGAATACAAAAGATGTTCTACAATTAACTGGAAATGGGTAAAATTATCAGATACAGATTGTAATTATTTGACTTATATATTGATATATAATAATAAATTCGCAAAGTGGGACGAAAAAGGAAATGGAACTCAATATCGCCGCTTAATCACCGAAGCCGAAGACAAAGCAATACACAAGAAGATAGAGGAGTTAAAACAATATGAAAGCTGATGAAATATTTGAAAAACTTAAATATGACAAAATAAATGTGGTGGATATGAAAGATGCCTATGCCTACATTTCAAGAGTATAGAATTTGAAAGATAGAGGAGTAAAAGAATGGCGATAACTAAAATTGACAAAATGCACTATCTATATGGTAAAGGCACAGGAACTTGTAAAGACTGCAACAGACTTAAATGCTATGTAATAAGTGATAGAAATAGAAGAGTGTATAAGTGCTTAAACTATGGCGAAAGTAATGCAGAGTCAACTGACTGGAGATTAAGATATGAGGCTTGTGGCATAAAAAACAAAGTGGCAGATAAACCCGCAATTAAAATCTATGTGGCAGAGAAGAAAGAGAATGAGATAAAAGGACAAATGAAAATAGAGGTGTGAAATGAAAAAGATAAACCCGTTACGATATTTATTATATTTTATGGTCTTAATAATAGCATTACCATTTGCTTTGACAAATATTTTATGCGACATTGCAACGCATTATATTATCGCTATAGCTGACAAGATTATACCAAGAGAAGAATTAGAGGGGAAAAAGATAGCCGACACACTAAAATATTGTGAGGAGGGGTGTAACTAATGAAGTTTGATTTAACTGAAGATATGTATAATAAAATTATGGGGCTTGTAATTGATAAGATTGAGTCTTTGGAAAAAAGAATAATAAGAGAAAACAAGAAAGGTGCTAACTTAAGTTCAAGGGCGTATGCAATGCCGTATATAGTAATCAAAGAAAATTTGCGACAACAAAGAAAGGGGCAAGAAGATTAAATGTTATATATTACTGGGACAAGAGAATTGTCGCAAATAAAAAATACTGGTTATAGCTCTAAAACAATTTTAGCTGCAATATTATTTAGACATAGCAAGCTCTATAGAGGTGAGTTTAACATACCCAAAATAAAACAAGTTGATGGTCATTATTATCTAACCGAGAAGCAGCTCGCACACATTATAACGTTTTTAGATACTTATAAAAAAGATAAAATATATCAATTTTATATATCTATTATTAAAAAGAAAAACATTAAGTGCATACAGAAGATGTGGGAGAAGAAGTTATGGAATTAGTAAAAGGGGCTAAACCGAGAATATCAGGCAAGAGGTTTTATATTAAAAGCAATGGTCTATGTGGTAAAGTGGCAAGCTCATCTGAATATCTTGTAACTGCTAAGTTTGATAATGGAAAAATTAAAGTATATACAAGAACTAATTTTGAAAAGCTTGCCGAGATTATTAAAGCCAAACCCCAAAGGCGAGAGCTGCCTAAGTCTGATGTAAAGGATTTCAAGGCAAAATGTTTAAAAGTTATAACACATTATATAAATACACATTTTAAATATGATGATATAGTTATAAATTTCACAGGGCGAAGTAAAGCAATTGTGACCATAAACGGCACATATTGTGGCGAGATGAAACTGGACAAAAACGGATTACAAATTAAATTTAAAACGCATATACCCCCACCAAACATTAGTGAGTTTAAGATAAAAACTGATTATGATATACATACATATTACTTCACAAATCTTTCTAAAGAGGGCATAAGTGCAATTCAAACAGCTATAAACTGGTTGTTACTTTGTGGCAAAGAGAGGCACAAATAGCCTCTTTTTTGTCCCCCTTAAAAACACTCTAAATGGCTCAAATTCGCCTTAAATGTATTTTAGACACATAATTCTACCTATAGGGCCAGAAAATCGCTGAGAACCCCCAAAAATGGCAAATTGAGGGTGTTAAAAAGCATCTTAAGTGCAAATTTTACATAAAAATTCAAAAGTGCAAAATTTTTCATAAGCCATCATAAGTGCAAACTTAGTTAAAAAAATATATATAACTAAAGATACTCCGGAAAATATATATATGAGAGTATTTTATAAATAGATCCGGAAAAAAGTATATATATTTATAGGGAACTCAAGTTTCAGTTCCATCACTTGACAAAAAAAAGTAGATGTGGCACAATAAAAGGGTGCAGGGCACACTAAAAGTGTATAATTTAATGATACAACCTACTACATCAGGTTGAAAAGAATGGGGTGTAGGGAGCAGGGGAACGCCTAAGCAGGAAGGTCGGTGGTCGCTGTATATATAAGATTTATAAAATCGTGACAAATAGATAGGAATTAAGCCATCTGGAACGGTGAAAAGCAGGACTGAGTAACTATTCTATACGATTATATAAATCTTATATTGATACCAATACAGATAACCAAGTGGGAAAACTACATTCGCTATATGGCAGGCATATAGGGAACGAAGCCATCAAAGATAAATGCAAACAATATCTAAGTATAAATCTGGAAGATAGGTCTGTTTAACCTATTTCTTGTATTGATATATGATATTGAACTGAATATGGAATAATGTTTATATTTGGTTATAATCAATAATTTATCGTGCATAGCACACAACAATATTTAAGGAGAGAGATATGAGCAAAATTATAAGTTTATGGTGTAGAGGAACTGAGGAAGTAATAGATATAAATAAATATATGAGATTTAACTACACAAGAAACAGAAATGAAATATTGCTTATAGATAAAAATGACAAGGTGGAGTGGTGCGAGTTTGAATATAACAAAAAGAAAACCGAAATATATATTCCTGTTAAAAAAATGAAAATCAAACTAAATGAGAAGGGAGAGCCTGAAAGTGTCAAATGATAATACAAAATACCACACCTGCAATACTTGTAAATATTATGATGCTTGTGGTGGGAGTGGAAACAACCCAAAATGGAAACCTTGCAAAGGATGGGAAAGGAGAAAAAATGAGCGAACTACAAAAAAGAATTGAGAAATCAATAATGAGTGGGAGTTATTATTTTAGTCAAAGCACAAAAGATGCGTGGGGGAGTGAAATACACGAAGACACATACGATAGTGGATTTTTTATAGAAACGGTAAATGGCTGGGATGGTAAAAGAAAACACCACATATTATTTATTGATGAAGAAGGGAATATAAAAAAATTAAAAAACCCAATATGGTTTAATGATTTAAGACCTGCAAAGAAAAAAATCAAGGAAATCATTAAATGTAATTGTGAAATGGTAGATGTATAGGAGGGAATATGATTAAAAAATTTTTACTTAAACTTTATATTTTGTATCTTAAATGTTTTTATATTGGGAAAGATACAGATATATGTGATGTCTATTATGGACAAACTTGTTAAAAAAAATGCTGAGAAACAGCGAAAGGGAAAGATATGAAAGAGTATAAACCATATAAGGTTATTATACAACCTTACGGGGAGAAAAACTCTCCAATAGCAAGAGATTTGCAAGCACTATGTTATATGAGTGTTAAAAAATTAAAAAAATCGCTTGTAGATTTTTTAATTAAAAAAGAATATGATGTTGAATTTGGAAATGATTACATCTATGCAAGATGTGAAACATCAAAGGAAAAAGAAATAATGCTGACGGCACATATGGATACGGTGCAGAACCCGAGAGGAGCTGGGGTTATATATGTTAGCAAATGTAATGATAAGCATTATCTATGGTCGCCGAATGGGATTGGGGGAGATGATAGATGTGGTGTGCTTGCAATAAAAAGAATTATAGAAAAAGGTTATAGACCTACCATATTGTTTTGTGATAAAGAAGAAAGTGGTGGGGCTGGGAGCGAAGAGTTTAGCGAAAAATATGCTGGGAAAATCGACCTGAATTGCATAATTGAGTTGGATAGACAAGGTAGTAAAGACCTTGTTTTTTATGATGAAGATAATGAAGAGTGGCAAAAATTTCTGGTGGAACTGACGGGATGGAAAAAGGCAAGGGGTTCATTTTCTGATATATGCAAATTATATGATTTAGGTTGTGCGAGTGTTAATTTATCGGTGGGATATTATCATCAACATACAAAAGATGAATACATAATACTGGAAGAACTGGAAAACTCAATCTCTATAACCGAAAAAATAATAAATAGTGTTCATAAAAAATGGGAACACATTGAAAATAGAGTAGGTTTCTATGATGAAAATTATTACTTTATGAGTGGCAGGTGTAATCGCTACTGGGAATATAGTGATTATGAAATCGTTTATAAAGATAAAAATGGAAATATTGATACTGAAATAATGAGTGCCTATTCAGAGAAACAGGCAATGAAAGATGCTGAATTATATTATGATATTTCAAAAGAAGATATTATAGCCGTCTATTGCTTAAACAGTGAAAAGGACGACATATATGAATTAGAAAAAAGATAAAAGGGAGAAAAAAATATGAAAATGACTAATGAAATAAAAGAAAAAATTGCATCTCAAATAAAGAGATATGCAGATGGATTTGGTGAGCCATATACTGATGAAGGAGTAAATTTTATTATTGATAATTGGTATGAAAATAAAAAATCAATAATTGAAAAAATGGAACAAAGTGAGAACTACATTGGGGATTACAAAGTATGTATTGAAGCAGAAATTGGCGAGGAGGTTGATACTGAAACAATTTCTAATTATTATGAGGAATTATATTCAACAATACCATTAAGTGATGAAGAGTATATGATATTTAGAGAACTTATGTATACTGGGGAATATAATAATAAAAATTATGTATTCAAACCACTTATCAGCAAAAAGTGTGTGGATAAAATACTTAATGGCAGCAAAGATTATGAGGGAGTGCATATATGTGAAGGGGAAAAGACTATGAGTGTTATAGTTAAGTTTGCTAAGCACTTTAATTTTGTTGATAGGTTCCCCAAATATTTTAATAAAGAAGGCAATGAAAAAAGCACATATTATCGATGGGAAGCAAAAGTAGGAGATGCAATAACAAGTAAACCTAAAAAAGTAAAAATATATTTATCTGCGAACCCTATTGATTATTGTTCTATGAGTCTTGGAGTTAGTTGGAATAGTTGCTACAAATGGGGGGATGGAGAATATAGAGCTGGGACACTGGCATATATGTGCGACCCTAATACTATAATTGCATATACAACTAATGATGAAGAAAAATATGGGGCATTGGAGAAAATATATAGACAATGTTGGCATATTGATGATGAAGGGAATGCTATACAAAGTAGATTATACCCTCAATCTAATGATTGCTCTATGGGATTATACTATGAATGGGGGAAGGCGATAAGCAATTTCATTAAACAAATGTATAATGTTGAATATAAATTTATTGAGTATAAGTCATATAGAAATAAATATGCTGGCGAAAATGGTGTAGGATATGTTGATATATGGCACGAAGCAAATAGTGTTGGGTATTATATAAGCACATTGTATGGGAATTTTAATATTGCAAAAAAACAATACTTTTTGGATTGCGATTATACATCACTAGGAGAAGATGATACTTTATCAATAAATGAAAATCACCGATGTTGTGAGTGTGGCTGCACGGGAGATGATTTGCATTATATTAATGGGTATTATTATTGTGAAGACTGCTGCTTTTATTGTAAATATCACGATGAATGGGAAGTTGGGTCTCACACATATGTTAAAGGATATGGGGAAGTATGTAATGATGCACTTGAAAATAATGATTGCTTTTATAGATGTGACTATTGTGATGAATGGGCATACGATGATAATGCAATAACAACAGGAGATAATATTTATTGTTGCGATAGATGTGCTGAAGAAGATGGATATGAGATGATAGACGGAGAATGGTATTGGAGTGATAATTGTTATACTTGCGACCACTGTGGGAATAGATATCACGATGATAATAATGGCTTAGAAATAGTAACAGAAGACGGGGTGACATTTTGTTGTGAAGATTGTGCTAAGGATGCGGGATACTATGAATACGATGATGGGGTATGGTTAAAGAAAGAAGAGCAAGAAGAGAAAAAGGAAGAAGAAAACAAGGAAAGCACCATACCGTATATCAAAGATTTGGGAGAAGCGTTTAGGGAAATTGCTGAACCTGTGGGGGTGTAATATGATTACAAGTATAATTGGATTGAGTTGGTTGTCTGCAATTGATATTAAACATAAATACATAAAAGCATATCAGTTGCTATTGTATTCCATTTGCATCATTGCAAACTATTTTTTCAAACAAAATTATAATATAAAAAATATTATATTTAATATTATTTTTGTTTTAATAGTTGCAATAGCATTAAAAAGGTTCATTGGGAGAGCTGATATTATAATATTGCTACTAAACGGGCTTGTAATGGATTATAGAGTTAATATATTTGTAGTTGTATTTAGTTTAATAGTAGCAATAATTATAGGGTATAGAGAATACAAGGTAAAAGGGGAGAGTGTTCTACCGTTTCTCCCTTTTATTTTAGCATCAAATATCATTGTATTTATATTTGAAATAATTATGAAAGGGGGGATATAATGAATAAGGTATTTTCACTTACACAAGGGCGACACACTATAAAAGACCCGAGAAATGGGAAAGAGATAAACAAAACTATATTTGGTAAGGAACTACTGATGAACATTAAGGGTTTGGAAGACTTTGCGGAGGAATTTATTAACAATAATGGTGCAGGGCATTATGAGATATTTGTTACGGGATTTACGCCTGCTCTAACATCATTTATTAAAATGGCATATCAAGGACAAAAAATAAGGCATCTTACATTGTGGCATTATGATAGTGTGGCAGATACATATAGAAAACAAAATATGTGGTAAAAAAAGGAGGTAAAAAATGAATTATTTAATGAAAAATTGGAGATTTGACACAGCATATAATAATTTGTATATTTTCCCAGATGAAATGAAAGTGAATAAGGCAAGTTATGAATATACAATGTTATGTGAAAACAATATTAAAAATACTCTTAGTTTTCAAGGAGCGACGGAGACAAATTATAGATACTACAAAGATTTACACTGGGAGTGGCTTAATAGGTGGCTTGTAAAACCTGTGAAAGACGGAGTGAGAGTGGGGAATAATAAGTTTAATAAAAAAAGCATAATTAAGATTATAAGAACAATTGATGATGTAATATCAGAAATGGAAAAATATCTTATATCTGAAAATAGTTTATGCTTAAACCTTGATAGTATTGCTACAGACGGGGAAAATTTCTATTTCGCTTTAATCCCAAACAATAATAGCGATTTTAGTTATGAGTTAAGTAAGTTTCTTATAAAAATACTAAGATATGTAGATGTTGAGGATAAAGAAGGAATAGACTTGGCATATAATTTATTTGTTAAAAGCAGCAAAGAAGATTACACAATGGTGGATCTACTGACAGAATGTGATAAAAAGGAAAACAAAATGGAGGTGTAAATATGAATGAGATGTTATTAAGAGAAATTGCAAAAATTAACCAAAAATTTGTAGGAGAATGGATGGCAGGACTTATGGGGCTGAGTATAGCAACGGCAAAGACGATTGCTGATAAGGGAACTACTATTGATGAGATTAAACAAGGGGCAAAAGAGATTTATATGACACACTTAGATTGTTTCAGGGATTTCTGGGAGAAAAAATCTGAGGAAGCATTTGCTGCAACAATTGCGAAATGCGATGCGAAAAATGCGGAGAAATAAACATAAACTTGAAAGAATTGTTGAGAGATATACTAAAAGACTTAGAGGAGAAATAAATAAAATATAAACAAAAGGGGGTGATAATATATCTACTAAAAACGGTCAAGGGGGAAAGGAACATCACACCGCTTCCCCCTTAGATATTATTATACTAATAACTACTCTATCTATTATACTACTATACATAAAAGACTTCTTTGATTACTTGAACTTGGATTTACAATCACTTATTTTTAACCTTTTACTCATTATTGTATTCCTCTCATTTTTATTTAACCATTTTTATCATCATTCTCACTAATCTATTGTTTATATATAAGTAGCTCTCCCTTATTTTATTTACTTTATTCTATTTTAATGATGTGAAAAATATGCGAGATGGGGATTTTAGCCATCTCCCGCGATTAAATTTCCGAATACACCTAAAAAAAGCAAGGAATAGGACACAATATATAGTGTGTTGTATCAAAAAACACGGGGTTAAGAGTAAGAAAATCCTATATATAGTGGTTATAAGTGAATAGGAGGGTTAAAAAGAAGCTTGGGAATAGGAGTTTATGGGAATATAAGTCCATAGACTCCTATTTTTTTAATAAAAGAAATTTCCGGACAAGACCTAAGTGCAAACACTCCAGGGACAGGTAGAAAAATGGATTAGGACTAAAATATCGGTCCGGATAAAAATGCTTTACGGAGAAATCTCGGTGTAAGGCAAAGTCCGGAAAAAGGTAGTTGATGCAGAAAATCCTGGAACTTGCCCCAGTAGGTCTATGTATAAAATATAGTATTTTTTTGCATATAATATAAAAAGGGCTTTATTACTATATATAGAAAAATGAGTATATAAGATTATTACTATATAATGTATAAATAGCCCGTTGCATAAAAATGGGTATTTTTGCATAAAATCTAAATTGAGTTCCTACGCCTTTAATTCAAAAAGCATATTTGATATACTTATAACATATTAAGGGCGGCAACCTGAAATAGCCAAAGGCAAGCAAGGCTTGGAGAAAAAATTAAAAAGGAGGTGTAAATTGTTTTGCTACTTATACTTCAAGCCTTAGAACTTGCGAAAGGTGGAAAATATGAAAAATTTAAGTTTAGAGATTTTGAAAGAGTTAGGAACTATTGGGAGTAAGAAAGTAGTTATATGCCGTTGGTCTGCAAGTGATGAGTTCAAGGTGCAAGCATTGTATGAGATGGAGAGCAAAAACTATGGAAAATACTATAAAGGGGTTTCATCTTACACACTTACTGAGTTAAATGAATTATTCAAAATGACCAAGGGATTGAAGCAAGAGGATTTTGAGAAAATGGAAAAGACTGGGAAGAAAGTTGCAGAGCCAAAGAAGGAAAAGAGTGTTAAAAAAGGGAGCAAAAAGAAAGCATAAGTCCAACACTCCAAGTTATAAGGTAGGGGAGAAAAACTCCCCTATTTTTTTTGTTTTTGTGTTTGTCCTGGAAATTGTCCTAAGTTCAAAATCTCCAGGACCTTGCATAAGTGGAAATTGTCCCAGGAAATCATATAAAATAAAAGTCCGGAGAAAATTTTATTTTTTTGTAAAATCTTCCGGATAGTTGCATAAGTGCAAAAGTTCCTTGGAACTTGCCCTAGATGTAGCACCTTAAATAGTGTCTTGTCCGGATGCTATTATAAATTCAAGATGTATAAAATCTTTAATTTTTGCATATTTTATCTGGTGGCTTTTTTTCTATAATATATTATAAAAAAGCAACTAAAAAAATATAAATAATTTATAAAAAAACACTTGACAAAAAAAAGTATATATGCTATACTATATGCATAATAAATAAACGGGTTGACGGCTTCGCCTTAAAGTCGTGAAAGGTTAAAAAATATGAAAAAGAAAAAAGTAAAAACACAAAAAATTGACAAGAAGCAACAACAAAAACTAACTGAACTATACAAAATACAAAATCAACACCGCTCGCAGATTGCAAAACAAGCGAAAGAATATAAAGAGAGTATAAACACTACTATAAGAAAATACTTCAACAATAACTACATAAAAGTAATAAGTTATAAAGAATGCTATCAATGCAACAACGGCTCATATAATTATAGGGTATTCATCAAGAGTGATAAAAAACTACCTAAAAATTTTATTAACCATAAATACGAAAATGATATTAAAACAATGGTATTAGTCAACGATAAATCAAGGAATGTTAAATGTGCTATTGATTTAGATATCAATGATAATTACAAGGCTTTTTAAGGGGGCGAATATGAAAAAGATTATTTTAACAAAAAATGAACAAAAATTAATTTTTGATATATCATCATTAAGTATTGAGGATAAAATAAGAGCCATAAATGATAACAGAAGATATGCCAAAAAATACAAATACATATTAAAAATTGAAGATTAAAAAAAGAGGGGGGCAATCCCCTTTTTTATTTATCTAAGCCGACGCCACTCCCACACACAAAAATAATTTCCCTACACCTTTTTCACGATATACACCTTAATTTTCAATAGTGCAAGGTATAGATATTTTATGAATAGTGAGACAATTGGTAGGTAATAGATTAGATGTATTAAGTTTAAGGCGTTTATTAAGTTTGTTTAATTGTTTGTTTAGGTATTTTAAAGTTTTAAGGTATTTGCACATATATTATTTTCCCCCTTTATACACCTTATTATTCAGTATTATTAGATTTATCATCAAGGTCTAACTTTTTGTTTGATAGTTCAAATCCGTATATTTGCCCGAAGTGTTTAATTTTGATATTAGTATCAAGATTTTTAAGGTCATCTACATTTTTTTGAAGTTTTGCGAGATGTTTGTTATCGTTTTTACGGGTCAATTCAAGGGCTTGGTTAAAGAAATCGTCGTATAGGTCATTAGTTTGGTCGTCAGTAAGGTTAAGTTTATTTTGAATGTAGGTCATCATAAGGTCATTTTGGTATTCACAGACTTTCCAGGCGAAGAGATTTTTAGTAATTTGGTCTTTTTGGTAGTCATTATCAAATTTAGCGGTATCGAGCATATTCCAAAGTCGAGAATATTCGTTTTCAAGTATGTATTCTTTTTGTTGATTTTCTGGTAAAGTATCAGCAACGAGCTGAAAATACTCAGGTTGTTCTTGTTCAGTAATAGAGATGTCTAAAGAGCCATCTAAATCGTTACCAATTGTGTGATTTTTAATAAATTGGTTTAATTTTTCTTGTGGTGTCATATTTTACCCCTTTCAAATGTGATAAGATAATTGTAGCAGAGAAGAAGAGGGTAATCAAGGTGTAGGAGCACGAATTTTAAAAGAGGCATTTCTGCCTCATTTTTAGTAAAGAATAGGTTTTTTCTTAAACATTTCGCCATTTTGGTTAAGCCAGTCAATAACGAATTTGAAGCCCAAGCCTTTAGAGTTAGGCACCCATTTATTTTCGGCATTAAATTCACCGCCATTCATAATATATTCAAATAATTTAGGTTCTCTTTCTTTGACGAGTAGAAATCTGTCTCTTTGGCGAGAGATACCGAACATACAATACATACAGCCAGTTCGTTTTGAGCCTGTGAGATCCAAATATTTTTCACCATTTTTAGTTTTTTCTATAATTTGACCATATTCTGGTGCTATTTGTATGTTATTTTCTTTCAAGTATCTAAGAATATCTTGTTCGGTCCAAATCATAAGCGGTCTTGAGCTTGGTTTAGCGGTATCAAAGGCATTGCATCCGAGTTTACGCCAAGCAAGCTTTCTTCTGTAGGACTCATTTGCGAGAAGAGCAATGAGTGGCACGCGATTTTCTTGTTTTTGGTAAGTGTCAAGAGGTTTTTCTTTATTTATCTCGCAACATTTGTTTGAAATGTTAAATGGAGCGTCAAGTAAGAAGCGATATTTAGTATAATCAAACATAGAGTCTTCTCTATCGTCAAATCCATAGAAACTTTCTCGGACACTTCGACACAATTTATCTTTTGAGTAGTCATCTCCGTATTTTTTCATAGTTTTGCGGACAATTTCAATACGATTAGCTACTTCTTTGCTGATAACAGGGTATCCGTATTTTTGAATTACTTGGGAAAAGGTTAGTTCAGGTTTTACGATTTTAGTTGCCATTTTTTCACCAATAAGTCTTGAGCCCCTATCTTCAAAACCTGTGTTGCAATATACAACTGGAATGTTATAGCCCATTTTCTGAACTATATCGAGAAGAACTTGGCTATCTTTACCACCACTAAAGTTAATACAAAGTCCATCTTCGCCATAGGCTTGCACAGCTTCTTTAATTCTTAGTTGAGCTTTTTTAAGTTTCATATCGTAAGGCAAAGCGAGGTTAATTTTAAGGTCTTTACTTGAATATTTTAATTCTTTCATATACATCTCCTTTTTTATTAAAACACACTTAAAGTATATCAAAATACACTTAAATAGTCAATAAGCGTAGCGTATATACATTAAAAAGTGTTCTTAAATATTGACAATTTTTTGAGATTTGGTATAATACAAGTTATGACATTGAAAGATTTTAGAAAAAAGTATAAGTTAAAAGTAAAAGACATATGCAAGGTATGTGATATTAACCCTGCAAGACTTTGGGTGTTAGAACAAGGTGGTTGCCATAGAGCTTTAACTCGTATTGCACCTTTAGTTGAGGGTATGGTTGAAAATTGCAAAGATAAAATTTACATACCACCTAAAGAAGACACAACTATAGTTGTAAAAAGGGTTGAGAGAATACCATTTACGGCAGAGGAGAGAGAACTGGTTAAGCTTAACCCTTATATGTTGCCATCTCGCACTGTGAAAAAAATTTTTGAAGGGCATTTGTTTAGTCGCAAAGTTCACGATGATATTATGAAAGCATTAAATGGTGACTGCCAAAGATATAAAGGTGGGGCATTCGCCTATCAAAATGGTGGGTAAATGAATATTGTTAATGCTTTTGAGTGTGGGTATTGCAAAAAACTTTTTTTAGATATTGAGAAGTGTATTGTTCACGAAAGAACTTGCAAGAAAAATCCTGAGGGCTTATCTTGTAAAGATTGTGACCACTACAGATATAGAACTGTGGCAAACCCTTTATTCAAAGATGGTCAGCACATACCTTATTGTGAGAAGGGAAAGAAAACTAATAGACGAACTTTTCTCGCTTGTGAATTTAGAAGTTTTACCTTGTAATTTTTTTTTAACTTTATGATACACTAATAGAATATTTAATACACGAAAGGGGCGCTATGAAAATTTTAATTTCAATTTTAATCTTGTTAATACTTTTTATTATATTTTTTATTTGGCTTAGAAAAACAAAAATTAAAAATGATGCCTTGCTTGCTATCGCATATATTATCAAGCACACTTACGAACAATACTTGCGAGATATAAATGGTGTTGAGATAAGTAAAGAAGCAAACAATGTAAAACTTTTAATTTCTTCCCTTCATAAAATTGAAAAGAACAAAACTGAAAAAGCAATTTATGAAAAATTAAAAAACTATTACACCAGAAATGTGTATGCAAGGAGAATTAAATAATGGATAAAGAATTTATTGATGATATAGCAATCAATAAAAAAACAAAAGAAGAAAGTTTTAGGCTTCATTTCCCCGACTTGTGCCAAGAGGGTAAAGATATTGCAGCTCTTGCCGACAGAAGATTTAAGAGAAAAGACAACCTTGAATATTACAATGCAATCTTAGATGAGGTTAGAGAAAAAGAAGAAGAGTTGATAGAATGGACAAGACAGGACTCGCTTAGAGATTTAATCTTCATTAAAGAAAAATTGAAAACAGATTTAGAAAACGGCAAAAGAACTCAAGCAATAATAATGGGTTATATTCAATCAATAAAAGAAATGAACTTAATGCAAGGGTTTAATGAAGTTAATATAAATTCTAAAAGTGAAAGTATTAAAATTATTGGTTTTAATTATCTTAAAGGGGTAGATGAAAATGGCAAAATCATTGATGTCGAAAACGGCGAAGTCAAAAACATTGAAGAAAAAAACAAAGAAGAAACCGAAGATAACAAGTTGCAAGAATTGTAGTTGGGTGTATAGTGACGATTTAGATGATTTGTATTGCACAAACCCTGATGGCTTTTGGGCAACTGAGCCTGTAGATAATCATTATGTATGTGATGAGTGGGAGGATTAGATGTATAAAGCTGAAACATACAAAGAGAGAGGTAACGAACTTACAACTTTACAACATTTACCTTTAGATATAAAAATAAAAAAAACTGAATTAAGAATAAAAGAAGCAATAGATGAATTTGGTAAAAAAAACCTGTTTCTTTGCTTTAGTGGTGGTAAAGATAGCCAAGTATTATTAGATATAATTGAAAAAATCGGGGGGGGGGTATAGAGGTTGTTTATTTTAGAACAGGAATTGAAGATACTGGTTCTGATAAAATAGCTCAATCAAAAGCTGATAAAATAGTAAAACCAACTTTAACATTTATAGATATAATAAAACAATATGGCTACCCAATTATTTCAAAAGAAGTGGCAGAAGGTATTGAAAGTCTTAAGAAATTAAAAAGAGAAAACAAACCAATCCCTAACTGGCTAAAAACAAGATACATTGACGGTAGTTATAAAAATAAAAAATATGATTTTAGAAAATGGTATAAATTGGTTGACGCACCATTTAATCTTTCAAATAAATGCTGTGATATAAACAAGGAACAACCATCAAAAAGATATGAAAAAGAAACTGGTAAGATACCAATTTTAGGTATTATGGCACAAGAAAGCAAAGTGAGAACAATGAGTTGGTTACAATATGGTTGCAATGCTTTTGATAGCAATAGAAAATCTTGCAGACCAATAATGTTTTGGACCGAACAAGATATATTGCAATATATAAAAAATCATAATCTTAAAATTGCAGAAGAATATGGAGATATTATAGATATCGATGGTCAAATAGATATATTTGGAAATGTAAATCATAAATATAAATTAACTGGTAATAATAGAACAGGGTGTAAACTATGTTTATTTGGTATTTCAATAGAGAGAGATAGATTGATAAAGTATAAAGAGATGGATAAACAGTTTTATGATTATGCAATGCGAGGTGGCGAGTTTGTAGATGGAGTATGGCAACCTAAAAATGGACTTGGATTAAAATTTGTAATAGACTGGTTAAACGAAAACATAGATACATTTAAGAAAAAACCAATTTTATATTAAATATTTTTTATAAAAGTAAGGAGGATTAAATGAGTAAATATTTGAAAGTGGTTTCTATGAAAGAATTAGACCAGTTAAGATTAAAAGAACTTATAAGTGGCAATAATTTAATTCAAATAAAAATAAGTGTGATTGGCGAAAATGATGTAGAAAAAACTTGTTTAATACAAGACGAAAATAACGTAAGAAAAATATTCAAAACATTTAAAGAGATTATAAACGAATAATGGCAATAGTTGATGCAAGAAAAATATTTTTGCCTGCCTTTCAACCTTTATTGAAAGATAGACATTTATATCAAATCTTATTAGGTGGCAGAGGTCCTGGCAAGTCAAGTTATGTAGGCACAAGAATACCTTTAGAGGTTGCCCTTGACCCAAGAATAAATGCCGCAGTTTTTAGATTAAATTATAATGAACACGAAACAACTACTGTAGAAGAAATATTGAAAGGTATTTACAGAATATGGGGGGATGAATGGGAGTTATATTGGAAACACTATTTACAGCCTCATAAATTTGTTTATAAGCCATCTGGTAATACAATAATTTTCAAAGGTTTTAATGACCCTAATGTGACAAAAGGTATAACAAAGGGCAAAGGTTCTTATTGCCGTTTTTGGTTAGATGAGGCTGAGACAATATTAAACAAGAAAGATTTTGATGATGTCGATAAATCATTCAGAGGAGAGCTGGGGGAAGGTTTATACCCACAATGGTATATCACTTTTAACCCACCACACAATGACCACTGGTTAAAAAAATTTGCTGAGAGTGCAGACTTAAAAATAAATTTCCCAATAGATAAATATATCACAGAAGGTTATGAACATTATACATACAAAAGTATCAGTTTAGAAAAAGGTTCGAATGATTTAGCTCTTGCTCATTATTCTGTATATACTGAAAACCCATTTTTAACAGAACTTGATATTAGAAAATATGAGCAAAACAAGTTTGATGACCCAAGAACATTTGAAAATGAAATATTGGGGGAATTCTCTTCGAGGGGCAAAGCTATATATACTAATTGGCATATTGAAGAGCTGAATTTACAAAGTTTATTAAAGCCTTTGCCTGGTGAGCCAAAAAGATGGCGTGCGATAAATGGTCTTGACTTTGGTTTTGTTGACCCTACAGCTTATATATGCACTGCAGCAAACAAGAAAGAAAAAAAGATTTATATATATGATGAGTTTTATGAGACTGAATTAGAGGGCACAGCTATAGCTGGTAGAATTATCGGTATGGGGCAAGGCAATACATTGACTATAACCGATAGTGCAAGAAAAGACTTAATCAAAGAACTAAAAAAGAATGGTGTAAGAAGAGCTAAAGGGGTAGTAAAATACTCTGGCAATGGTGTGGGGTCAATAGAGTATGGTATAAGTCGTGTATCAAAATGGCAAATCATTGTGCACCCACGATGTAAAAATGTTATAAATGAGCTTAACAACTATGCGTGGAAACAAAATAAGGATGGGTCTTACTCAAATGAGCCTATACATACATATAGCCACGCAATGGATGCACTAAGATATACGATAATGATGATAGAGAAATTTGATATAGATTTTTTAAACTTAATGATTTAGTCAGTAGTATCATTACTATATAGGGCACTTACCTTCGGGTGGGTGCTTTTTTAGTGTTTCAAAATACACTAAAAGTGTTGACAATTCCTCTGATGTGTTGTATATTTTATAGTAATATTGCATAATGTATAAATCATATAAAATTTGCATAAAAAGGTAGATTTAATGGGAATGACAAAAAATGAAATCATAGCCCGTTGGCAAGAATTTTATAACAGTGACTATCGTAAAAATATGGTGGATAGTTATAGGTATTTTTTTGGTCATAATGATATAGAGAAAAGAAAAAACAAAGTATTTTTCCCCGACTCAACAAACGAACTTCAAGAAGCTGAAAGTCATTTAGCAAACAATAAGTTATCTCACAATTTTTTAGCAAAGTTAGTCAATCAAAAAGTTTCATATGGTTTAGCAAAACCTTTTTCACTTGATTTTATTTTTAAGAATGATAAAAAAAGATTTAAAAATTTAAATGAGATTTTATGTAAAAAATATTTTACAAGATTATTTTATTCAAGATTAAAAACAATTTGTGCTGACTCGCGACTTGCTGGTAGAGGTATTTTGTTTAAGTATTACGATGACAATCAATTAAAGTTTATAAGAATGAGTCCACTTGAATGTTGCTTGGTATGGGAAGATGATTTTACAAAAGAAAAATTAAATGCAGTTATAAGAGGTTATAAGAAGAAAGAATATATAAATAGCAAGTTGATTAATGTTTCATATATAACAGCATATGAGTTAGATGGCATTAGAGAATTTAGAAATGAAACTGAAGACCAAAGAAGATGGTCGTCAAGTGGCGAACAAAAAAGTTACGGCTACAAAATAAAAAATGGTGTTAAACAAGATATAGATTTTTTAACTTTACCATTTTTTATTTTTAAGAATGGTGAGTTTATGCAACAAGATTTAACTTCAATTAAAAGTTTGATAGATGATTATGATTTGATATGTAGTGAGAACTCAAATGATATATGCAATATATCAAGCTCTACCAAAGTTGTTAAAGGTTATAGTGGCGACTCAAAAGAAGAGTTCATTGCCAATATGGCATTTTACAACACAGTATTTCTTGATGAAGATGGTGATATGACAAAACTTACTACACCACTCGCAATAGACCAATCTGAAATCCACTTAGCAAGACTTAGAAAAGATATATTTGAATTTGGTAGTGGTGTTGACACTGTTAATAGAGAGTTAAGAGATGTATCTGGTATAGCACTTAGAGAATTATATGCTGACCTTGATAGTGAATTTAATAACTGGGCTTGCTTTATAAGTGAGGGGTTATCTGATGTTATTAACGCGATGATTGAAGACATAAAAATGAAAACTGGGGAAGATTATAGCGATATTGATTACAACATCATTTACGATGTAGATATGGTTATAAACGAAAAAGAAATTGCCGAGATTGCTAACTTATACAAAGGCATATTATCACCTGAAACTTTAGCAGCAAATGCTACTTGGACTAAAGATGCGATGACCGAGGTTGAGGGTATGAAGAAACAATTAAAGTTTGAACAAAAATTAGATGTTAAAAACAATACTGGTGAAAACGATTTTAACAATGCAGAAAAGGCTGGTGCAGAATAATTTGCGAAAGCGATTATGAATATAAGTTTACACGAACTATAAACGTGAATAACTTTTTGCAAAGTATAAATGCAAGATACTCATTGGAGTATAAAGGAGCATTATGAGTAAGTTAAATGAATTATTAAAAGAAGCTGGGTTTGATGAAGAGGCAACTAAGAACATTAACGAAGCAATAAACAAAAGTGTTGAATGGATGCCTAAGGCTGAATGGAACAAAGTAAACGAAGAAAACAAAAGTCTCAAAACAAGATTGGATGACTCTGAAAAACAATTTAAAGAGTTAGAAAAGAAAGTTGGGGATAGCGACAATGAACTTAAAACACAACTTGAAATAATGAAAAAAGAAAGAGATGAAGCTAAAAAAGAAGCTGCCGATAAAATTAAATCTTTTGAAAGAAAAACAAATTGTGTAAAGGTGTTTGCTGATAAAGTTTTTGACGTTGACGATGTATATAACAAACTTGACTTAAGCAAAATTACATTTAACGAAAAGAATGAGCCTGTTGATGGTTTAGAAGAACAAATCAATTCAATGAAAGAAACAAGACCTAATTATTTCAAAAACGAAAGTAGCAATGATGGATCAATAACAACACATAAGCCAACAAACAATGACGGCGATGGCGAATCTAATGGGCAAGATAGTAAAAAAACATATGTATCTCAATATCTTTTCCCAGAAGATAATAATAAATAGGAGGAATAGATATGCCAATAGAAGAGACAAAATATTCAGGTAGAAACGAGTTATTTCTTTTTAATCATAAGGTTGAGAAGTCTTATCGTTTTCTCCAATCTGGTAGCTATGTAGTTACTGAGAATGGGAGAAAGATTGTAAAAGCTGGGACTGTTATACCAGCAAATGATGCAACAGCAGAAGGTATTTGCCACTATGATGTTGATGTTACCAAAGGTGATGTGTCTGGTTCAATTGTAATTCACGGTTTTATTAAAGAGGTTTTAATGCCTGCACAACCAACAGCTGAAGCTAAGGCAGCATTACCAATGATTTATTTCCAAGCAGGTGTGTAAAGGGGGTAGAAAGAGATGGCAGAGATTAAAAGTTTATTCGATATTATCACAACAAAAGAAATCAAAGATTTTGTTGATAGAAGTGCGGTAATAAAAAACAAAAAACCACACATATTAGAGAGATTTTTCCCAGTTAAAGATAGAAAAACTCTCACTGTTGAGTGGTTAAAGAGAAAGGTCACTCTCAGCAGAGTATTAAATGCTTCTACATTTGATAGTGACGTTCCATTAAGAGGTTATAAAGGGATTGAGAGTGCAAAAACTCAAATGGCTTACTTTAATGAAGGTCAAATGGTTGGTGAAAACGACCTTGAGAAACTTCACGATGTAATGCAAATGAACCCAAATAGCCCATCAGTTATTGAATTTATTAGACAAACATTCGAGAGATTTACCGAGCTTATAAATGGTGCATATGATACACCGGAGTATATGAGAGCAGGTCTTATCACAAACGCTTCATTCACAGCAAGCCAAGCAAACGAATATGGTGGTGCACAACTATATTCATATAACTATGATGTTGATGGCACTTGGGTTGCTGAACATATTACTCCTCTTACGGGAACAGATGCTTGGTCAGACACAGCAAATTCAGACCCATTAAATGACATTGATGCAATGGCGCAAAAAGTTAGTCAAAAAGGTTTAAGAATTGTTGAAATGATAATGGGTAGCACTACTTATACACAATTTAGAAATAATGCAAAAATAAGAACCCTTGTTTCTAAAATCCCTAACATAATAGGTATCACCCCTGATGTTCTTAACTCAATCATAACTCAATATGTTGGTTACAGCATTAAGATAACAGTTGACGATGAGTCATTTATGAATACAGATGATACAACTAAGTTCTATTACCCACAAGCTGGTTGCGTTTCATTTATATGCAGACCTGAACTTGGAATAACTTATTTTGGTCTTACACCAGAAGAGATTGCAAAAGATAGCAGAGAAGGACAAAACCTTGATGTAACAAGACTTGAGAGAGGTATTGTAATTTCTACTGAGTGGAAAAAGAAACCTGTTCAAAAAACTCTTATATGTTCAATGATAACTTTACCAACATTCGACTTTATGGATGCGGTATATAACCTTAAATGGGCAACTTCAGCAACTCAATATACATTAACTTATAACGCAAATGGTGGTAGTGGCACAGTGCCAAGTGCTGAAACAAAAGATGCAGGCTCAACAACTACAGTTGCAGCTGGCACAGGTTTAACTAAAGGCTCTGATACATTCAGCAAGTGGAATACTGAGGCTGATGGTAGCGGCACTGATTATAACCCATCATCAACATTCACATTCAATGGTAATCAAACATTGTATGCAATCTACGCATAATTATGATAAAAGTTCAATTTTCAAATTCACAACCTTATCACGGAGTATGGCACAAACCATATGAGCCGTTTCTTATAGAAGAAGCCGATGAGACCAAAATGGTCTCTATCGGTGCTTCTATTTTGCAAAGAGGTTTATATATGAGTATATCAAAACCTGTGGGAAAAACTAAAAAGGGTAAAAAGAAATAATGAAATCAACTCTTACAACTCAAGAAAGAACAATCTTGTATGCCAAGATGACTACTCTGATTAAAGCAAAGAGTAAGTTAATTGATACGCATACGGATTTTTTTACTACTGAGATGATAATTATTTCTCTTGATGAAAATCTTTGTTATATATGTGACTACATACATAGACCAGATAGATATATGTTAGAGCAACCTACATTGCATTATATATGGGCTGATATGTGTATAGATGGTCTTAAAGCAAGGTATGAGGAAGAGAGTGAGGATGGTGGCGGCTCAATTGTAACTGATGACGTAGTCGGTGAAATTAAAATGGCTAATGCTACTGTTAAGTTTGATTCTGGCTCAGACGCAAAAGCTGCGTCAACTTCATATGTGCCTGCTCAAGTATTACTTAAATCTTACAACAGAAGATTGCAAGAGTATAGGAGAATATTCTAATGAATTTTGTTCAAGCTGTAAAAAAAGCAAAGAAAACTTTTGAAAGTGCAATGATAGATAGAATGAAAGTTGTAAGACATACACCTATTGTTGACCCTGTTACAAGAAGAGAAGGTTGGAATGAAGAAGTTGTATATGATAATGAACCTTGTTTCATATCTTATTCAACTCAAAACAATGACAACCCTAATGCTATAACTGATATAAACATACCTGTAAAATGGAAACCTTTAGTATTGTGCAAACTTGAAACAAAGATATTGCCTGGTGATGAAATAACTATTACTTGCCCTTATCGTGGTGGTGCAATATATCAAGGCAAGGCAAGCGACATCAATGCTGAACTCACACATAATGAGTTTAATATTGGTGTTAAGACAGAGGCATAATGGCTTATAAACTTACAAGTAAAAAACTAACTGGTAGCAAAGGCAGAAGAACATACAAAAGTAGAAGCTATCCAGGTCGCAATGGACCATTTCATTACAAACAAAAATATCTTTTTAGATATGCAACAAGAGCAAATCTAAAAAAAGGTTTAAAGAACGAAAATGAAATAGACCAAATAGTTAATAATTGTAAATCAGTTTTAGCTGAAGTGCTATCTGCAAGAAGAGAAACACTTAAAAAGGGCAGAGAGTATTACGAGAAAGCACTAAAAAAATATTGCCCAGTTGATACGGGTATGTTAAGAGATGGTTTCAAAGTAAAAATTGTAAATGGGTGGCTTGGTTGGGAGAACAAGGTTAAGTATGTATATGCACAGAACTATGGAAAAGAAGGTGTAACCCCAACGGGCGGTAGATATATATTATATGGCTATCACTTTTTAGAGAAAGCAGCACTTGATACATTCATATATATGAAGAGACTTATGGAACAAGATGCGAATAGAGTAAAAAGCAAAGCAAGACAAAGAGGTATGAAATAATGGTAAAAATAGAAGCTACAACAATTATAGACGCACTTAATAAAAAAATTGCAGAAATATTTACGCCTGAAGAAGTTGTTGTGACCTATGTTGATACAGTACCTCAAGATTTCAAAAGAAAAAGTATAGCAATATTAGAGATAGACTTAAGTGGTATAGATGGGTTGAAGAATGACGATAGAGAAATACAAGACCATTATGCTATGTATGATATTACTTACATACCAACAAAACCAGAAAATGTATATAGCGAATTTAGAAATATAAAACATAAAATTGATACTTATTTAACAGAAATAAATTTAACGGATACATACACTATAGAAAGACTTGATTTACCTAATCATAATATTACTGAGGGGTTGGGTCACAGCATAATAACATTCTTTTACAGAGTGGCAGTTGTAGATGAAGACCCAACAGCAAAGATAAAAGAAGTTAATACAGATAATACAAAAATTATAGGAGGTTAAACGATGGCTGATATTTTACAAACACATATACTACCAGGATTCTACAATGTATTTAAAGCTGTGCCTATGAGTAACTATCAACAAAGAGGCACATTAGGCGTTGTTGCACTTGGTATGGTAATGGATTGGGGAAAAGATGATGAGCCTACTGAATTATATTCAGAAGATATAATCACTGGTGCTTCATTAAGAAAGATTGGCTATACAATAGCTAATACAGAAAGTATTTTGCCATATATGTTAGCTTTAATAAGTGCCCCAAAAGCATACCTCGTAAAGCTCAACAAAAATGGTAATAAGGCATACGCAACACTTGGTAGCTTTACTATTGAAGCAAAGTATAAAGGGATTTTTGGTAACAACATTAATGTTGTTATTACTGCTAATACACCATCTGCTGGCAAGTATACAGTCACAGTAAGTGTATCTGGTGCAAGAAAAGAGTCGTTTGTTGTATCTGAACCTAATGATTTATTGGCAATACAGAGTTCGTTTGTTGTATTCAAAACAGAGTCTGAGACACCAAGTATGCCAACTACAACTGGAATAGCTCTTACAAATGGAACAAACGGAAGTATTGTAGAGGAAGACACGGCTGGTTCTTATGCTACAAAAACAATTGGTTCGCTTGTGTTTACAGCAAAGAATGTAGGTGCTAATGGTAACAAAATTGGTATTACAATTGCTGAAAATACAACAGACCCATCTAAATATGATTTAACAGTTGCAGTTGACGGTGTTATACAAGAAACATTTGCCGAATTAAAAGATGTAGCTGGTTTTGTTGCTGTTGCTTCAAATTTGGTAACTATCACAAATCCAAGTGGCACAACTATCACAACTACTACTAATGAATTGTTAGAAGATGGTGCTGACGCTGGCTTGAGTTCTTATAGTTCGTATAGAGAGGAACTTAAATATAAGCAATTCAACGTCTGTGCAATTATGGTTACAAGTGAAAAAGCAAATAAGACTATCATAGATATTGTAAACAAGAGAATTGCAGCAAGTAACAAGAGACTTGTTGAGGGCATTGTGTTTAATAAACCAATGTTAAATAACGACCATATTGTTTCTGTAGAGCAAGGTATTGAGTGTGACCAATTTACTATCACAACTGAGCTCAACATACCACTTGTTGCTTCTATGAGAGCGGGTTGCCCACTTAATGAGTCGCTTACTGATTACAACTTAACAGAGCTTGTTGGTGCAAGAAAGATAATTAACCCTATCAATGATGACGATGATACAGAATTAGAAAATGCTATTGCTCAAGGAAGATTTGTCTACAAATATGAAGAGGATGGCACAGTTAGGGTGTTACAGGACATTAACACACTTGTTAATTTCACCGATGATAAGCCAAAAGGTTACAGAAAGAATAGACACATTGCAATACTTGATTATCTTGTAAACGAAGAGAGACGAATGGCACACGATGGCATTATAGGTAAATTCTCAAATGTTCAAGAAAAACGAAACATAATAGCAGCACGTTATATAACTATATTTAAAGAGCTATATGATATGACAGCTATTAAAGAATATGACCCATTGACAGATTTAAGAGTTAATATGGGTGCAGATATAGAAGTTGTTAAAATCGACCAAACAGTTAGACCAACTGACAGCATTGAAATACTTGATTGCACAACTAATGTTGATTTTAACTTTAACGAAGGTTAAGGAGGTAGAAGATGGCTACAAGCAAAATATTACAAGCTCAAACAGCACTTAATGGTCAAAGAGGAACATTTTATTTTACCCCTAAGGCTGTTGGCGGCAAATACTATGGCAAACAAATAGAACTTTTTGACCTTGTTTCATTCAAACTGAATATGGATGTTACTGATACAACAAGAGAAGTTCTTAATGGCACTTCTACGCAACACATAGATGAGCAAACTAATCTTGGTTGGAATGCCACTGTGTATAATGTAAGAAGTTATCTTGTTGAGATGGCATTCGAGAAGAAGAAAAAAGGTATACCTATTATTGGCGATGTTATTGTCACTAATAATATGAGCAATAAAGATATGGGTATACAAACTGTCTCACTTACAGATTTTGAAATCAAGAGTATCAATGGTCTTTTAACACTTGATGTTAATGACCACGATGTGAAGATGGATTTATCTGGGTATGTTGAGGATGGCGATGTTACATCTGTGTTTAATGACCCAGACGTAGAATGGTCTGAGCCTTAATACGATAGGCAAAGTAGTTTACAGTAAAACCGATGACGTGGGTTCATAACCCACCTTTGCCTTTTAAAAATTTATACGAGGAGGGTATAGATTATGGCATTAACAGAAGCGCAAAAATATTTAGCAGAAGCTTGTGCAACAGCAGACAATGAGATTAAAGTTGCAGTAGAGGTAAAAGGTAAAGTTCAACCATTTACTATTAGACCATTGACAAGCAAGGAATACAATGATGCAGTTCAAAAGACAGTTTCTATAGCAAGTGGTGGTGTTGAGGTAAAAGAAGATGATGGCAATGAATTTATATGCTTACAATGTGTAGTAGAGCCAGACTTCAAAGACCAAGAATGGATTGACTTTGTGAATGCAAACATTAAAAAACACAATGCAGAAGCAAAAAAGAAGGTTGAGGAGCAATACCTTAAAGATATAGAGAAATACAACAAAGAAAAAGAAACTGATGAAAATGCAGTTATGCCAAAAAAGAAAAAAATAGTTCTTAAAAAAGAAGTTGTAACATCAAAGGATTTACTTAGAAGTATACTTATGCCGGGGCAAATTGCTGAATTAGCTGATAAGATAACAAGAATAAGCGGCTTTGGTAATAAGATACAAGACTATGTAGAAGATGTAAAAAAAAATTAGATAATAACGACCCAGAGTTTTTGATAGATTATACTTGCACTATGCAATTTCATTGGAAGCCACTTGAATTTATTGAAATGGGTATGCAGCGAGGTGGTAGAAGAAGACAAGCAGTTATGATGGCGTATTTAGACCGATACAAGAAACAACAAGATAAAGAGATAGAAGAAATTAAAGAGAAAATGAAGGAAAAATAAGATGGCGAAAGGTAAGCTTGATAATTTTGGAGACAATGAAATATTGTTTGACAACACCGTGAATATTGATTTTAGTGTCACGGGTGATAATGCTGTCCAAAGAGCCAAAAATAATATTATCGATTTAAAAGAAGAGATAAAACGTCTTAATAGTGAAATTGATATTTATAAATCTAAAATTTCAGAAGTTAAACAAAAATTAGCTTCTACGACTTCTAAGTCTTGGAAAAAGAGATATAGTAATACTATTGAAGATTACAAAGAAGAGAAAATTTCTTTATTAAATCAAAGAGAAATTGAAGCAAGCTTTTTACCTAAAGCATATAGAAAGTTTGGCAATGCTTATAAAAAATCTGTGTGGAATACAGATGAGAATACGAATGGCGGGCTTGGGTTTTATGATAGAATTAGAAAATTCGGAGTAAATAAAGTTGCATTATCAACTGGGTGGGAAGATATAAACAATGAACTTCACAGTTCTATAACTGAATTTACCGACGGCATAACAGAGATGGTTTCAAATGTTCAAAGAGGCTTTTGGTCAGCGGGTAGAAAGATAAGAACGTTGGCAGCCTCTTTTTATGCTATAAAAAATGCTATGGAAATTTTAGATGGGGCTATGAATGGCATTGACTATATGAGAGCTCAAGCATATAGATTAAAGAGATATGACACAACAGGCAAGAGTGAAAATGAACTTATGAAGATGGCTTATAACACAGCACAAAATTCAAGGTCATCTTTTGAAGATATATCATCACTTGGTCAAAGAATACTTGCAACAAATGTAACAAATGGAAATTCAACGGAAGCATTTAGATTAGCTTCTTTAATATCAAAAGCCGCATCTTTAGGCGGCTCTACCAACGAAGAAAAAAGTTCGGCTATTAGACAATTAACTCAAGGTCTTGCTTCTAACCAGTTAGGTGGTGATGAATTAAGGTCTGTTAGAGAAAATGCAATTGGTCTTACTGAAATGCTTGCTAAGGGTTTAACCAAAGCATATAAAGAAGGTGTATTAAACGACCCTGCATTTGCAAATGTTCAAATTGGTGATTTAAAAACTTTAGGTAAAGAAGCTAAACTTACAGCCCAAGTTGTAACTACAGCGTTTAGAATGATGGAAGATGAAATCAATGAAGGGTTTAAAAATTCACCTAAGTTGTTTGGTCAAAACCTTACCGCTCTTTCTAATATGTGGCAAAAACTTATGTATGATATGTCAAAAGAGGGCAAGGGCGTTCAAAGGATTGCAAACGAAATGCAAAGGCTCATTGATATAGTATCAAGCGAAGAGGGCTATAAGGCATTTAAAGAGTTTGGCAATGTCATAGACGAAGTATTAAAAGGTGTAATCAACATTGTTAAAAATATTGTTGGTGCAGTCAATTTTGTTTTTGGTATTATCAAACAAATACCAATATTAAATAAATTGACCCCATCCAATATTGCTTGGCTTGCTATGACTGGTTGGGGTGCGTCATTGATTTCTAAATTTGCTTTTGGCTCAAGAGTAATGGGCAATAATGGCAAATTTAAAAATTTACCTGGTGTTATAGGTAGTGGCGGTATATTAAATTCAATATATCAATTTCTTACAAGTGGTTTAAATGGGACACTTTTCACTGGCATAGGATCTATTACAAGATTATTAGATAGTATCAAGGTGGCTATAACAAAACTTACAATTGGCAATTCTGCTGGTAGTGCTACTGGTAGTGCTGTTGGCAATACTGTAGGTGGTGCTGTAGGTGCTGCTATATCTAAAAATGCTTTGTTGACTAAGATTGGAACTTCTTTAGGTAAAATAGCGCCTGTGCTTGGGGAATTAGTTGTTGTAGCTACGTCTATCGCTGGTGCTCTTGCTATTATTACTGCAGTATATGAACACCAAAAATCTAAATGGTATGAAGCAGAGAGTAAAAAACTTGGTCAATTTTTTGAAGATTTACCAGATGATGCAAGGGACGAATTATCAAATTATAAAAAAGAATTATTAGAAAATGCTTTCAAACAAAAAACTGTTGGTTTTGCAATGGCGATACCTAAAGCATTGACATCAAAAGAATTACAAGACATAAACTCAAAATTATTTATAAAAGAAACTGAGTTAAAAGATAAGTATTTCCAAGATAAATCACTATATTATGAAGCAGCAATAGCAGAGAATACCGAAAAGACACTTGACATTACATCTGATTTCTTGAAAAATATTGCAGATATGAGAACAAGAACATTTAGAGGTGAATTACTTACAGGTAGTTCACGACAAGGCAACAATGTTGTATTAAATGTAAATTATACTGGTGAACCTGAAGACTTTGAAGATAAGGTAGTTGGTGCAATGTATAAATTTATGATTGATGCTAAATCAGTATCAATACCACAATAGAGGTGAGAATGGCAAAGTGGAGAGCACAACCTATATATATATGGTTTCACGATAAATATGATACCAACGAAGAGAATTGTTTACCATACAATCCTAACCATTTTTATGTTCATATACAAGGCAACAATGAAGAGATAGATATGCTTCAAGGTCCTATAACTATACAGAAGACACCTAAATTAGTAGAGTATGACCCAATAGAATGTTTTTTTGCTCACCCAGATATTTATAGAGTTATGAGAAGTAAAAAGGGCTATGATTGGACACCATCGAAGTGGGAGAGTTTCTTCAGAGATGCGATGATGAAAAAGAAAGTATTGGAACTTACTGTTACAGGTAAAAACTGGGTTGATGAAGTAACAGTAGAGGATTTTCAATATGGACCAAAAGCTGGCGTAGAAAAAGACTCTCAATATACAATAAAGATTAAACAATATAGAAGACCTGTAATTAAAAAAGAAAATATTGTCATTGAAAAAAATTACCCTCAAACAGGTAATATAAACCCACAATACAATGGTGACGCAATACCAGCCAAGACCAGTATTGGTGCTAATAATTTATGGTTGGTAGGTGAAGCGTATAAAAGCAATAATGGTGATATGTTAGCAAACATAATGACATTGCCGAATGGCAAAGTTGCAGAATTTTATTATATGCCAATATCTGTAGAACAAAAGGGCGAGATAAGAAATGCGTCCATTCGTCTTACAGCATTAGGTGAAAAACTTTTAAAAGAAATCAAAGAACAAAGAACATATGAAGTTTCAGGTAATGGTCCACAACTTGTTTCACTTGCTCATTTTAAATTAGCATTAAAAAATATTAAAGAATTAAATGATGATATGCCGGAGCTTCTTTCAATTATTGATAAGTTTTTTATTTATAAATATGGCATATACGTTAAAGATGTAGCAATACCTACTTTATATACATTTGATTATAACTTGTTTTTAAAAATGTTGTTAAATAGAGAAGATAGAGTAAATCTAACAATGTGGATGAAAAACAATATGGTGAAAAATAGTCAAGATAGAGATGCAATTTTATTATCAAATAAAACTGAAATATTAAAAAGTCTTAATAATTTAAAAAATAGTTATGCTAATGCCGACGCACCATCTGAGACTGTATTGAATGTAAAATTTTTGGAAGATGTAAAATTTGAAAACATTTACAACCCTTCTTCTAACAAATATGATGAGGGCACAATTTTCAAAAAAGATGATAGATTTTGGGTATATGAAAAACAAGTAACAAAAGAAAACAAACCATTTAAAGAGTTTAAATTAACGTGGTCCAAGTAACAAAAATTACAAATGTTAGTAGTAGCAATTATGAGGTGAATAGCGAGAGGGCAAGCAACCCCAAAAGTGTTATTCGCTATATTGTTGTGGGTATGACCAATGATTTACATAGTGGTTATGCTTATGCTCGTTCATATAAAAACCCATTAGTAGCACCTAAAATTACTTACAATTATGTAATAGATAAAAAAGGTTCTATATATCAAACAATAAGTGATGACCTTGTTCCATTTACTGTTAAGAGTTCATCAGATGAAGAGAGAAGTGAAAATGTAGATGTATTATCTATATGTATGATGCCTGAATGGGAGGGTGAATCGGCATATGATGATAGTTATGATAGAGATAGTAATTTCCCAGAGCAACCATATGAAGACCAGTATTTTATATTATTAAAAAATAGAACAATAAATGGTGTTCTTTATAAGATAGGTTTATATAAATACATCAATGAAGTATGGGTATTGCTTGAAGAATTACTTGAAAGTTCTGTGAAAAGACCATTTGCAAGTGAAAACTGGGCGTTTGATGGTGCTGTAGAAGATAGTTGCATAAATTTTATTAAATGGTTACAAGTAAAATATGAAATAAGTGATGCGAGAATTTTAAGGGTATTTGATTTTAATAAGATGTATAATCCTTCGCCTTATGTTTATGAAGAGGGTGAACAATGGAAAAACTTTAAGGAAAGGCTGCAAGCTGCAGAAGTTACTGACCAATATATAATTATACCAGAAGCGTCTGTAACAGTTGATGGCGATATAACAGGTATAAACCCTAAAATGTCAACTGAAGAAATAATAGAGATGTATGGTCCAGATGCCGAGCCAAAAGAAAACAAATTAAAAGGCAACTCAATAGGCGAAGCACAAACACCACAAGAAGATTTTACTTTTGAAATAGGCATACATAACCAAAAAGATACATTATGGCATTTAAATGAAACTGTTAATAAATGTTCGTGGACATCTTATATTGATGGTGGGGTTGGCGAATTTAATTTTGTATTCAGAAATCAAGAAAATGAGATTGATATACAAGAGGGTTACAATGTCGGTTATTGGATAAATGGTTTTGCAGGGTTTAATGGCAATATATTTAGAATATCGCAAAAATTAAGTGACAAAGAATTATTAGACGTAAAATGTTCAAGTTTTATAAGATATTTACAAAATAAAGGTTGGGCAAATATGCAGAACAAAACCGCCTCTCAAATATTTGATGAGGTTTGCACCCAGGTAAATGTCCCGCATAGAGTTATAGATGCTTCAAGTCATATTTGTAAAGGTAAAAATTATTTTGCTGATACTTGGTATAAACCAATAGAAGATGCGATTATAGATACTTTAGCTAATACTGGTGAATACTATATAATACAAGAAAATTTTGGGACATTAGAATTTAGAAATATTATGAATATAGATAATGTTAAAAACATTAAGTTTAGTGAAGACAGTTGCATAATTGATGGGGCATTTGAAAGTGATATTGAAAATTCTTATAACTATATAATAGGTTATATAAAAGGCAAGGCAGATAAAAATGCTGATGGTTCTTCTAAAGAAATTACAATAGCTGCAATTGCTGGTGCAAAAGATGAAAGCACGATACAGCAATGGGGTATGCTTACAGAGGTTGAAGAAGTGCCTGAAAATAATATAGCCCCTCTTCAAAACTATATAAATCAAAGATTAAAATTTTACAATTCACCGAGAAGACGTTTCACTTTATCTTGTATTGGTGTGCCTGGTATTATTGCTGGCAATATTATATGGCTTGAGATAACAAACGTTGTAGGGGTTGGCAATGTAGGCGGTGGTGTAATAGTTGATAAATGCACACACAATATAGAGAACAGCAAACACACTATGGAATTAGAATTGGAGATTGTTCAAAATGGCACTGTTCAAGCAAATATATATGACATAATAAAAAAGATGGGCAAAGAAAATGAGCAAAGTTAATAAAATAGAATTTATTAAAAAATTAAGAGAGTCTGTAAAATTACCTGATAGTGCTTTTACTGGCGTAGAGGTAGCTAAAGTTTTGAGTATAGACCCAATAAGTATAAGTTGTTATGGTCAGACAATACCTGAAGAATTTATATATACGACACCGTTGTGTGAATTATTTGAAACAGAAATATTTAAACATACACATAAATACAGAGACTGGAACAATGGAGATAATGCCGAATACGGGAATGATGAATTTGATACAAGCGAAGAACTAAAAAAGGTAATAATATGGCGAGGGTTAAAAGTTGGCGATGAAGTATTAGTTATAAGAACAAATGAAAGTCAAAAATATATTTTGCTTTGTAGGGTAAGCAAATTAGATGATAGGGGGTAATAAATATGAAGAGTGTAGCAATTATAAAAACATTTGATGATTATCCTAATACAAATGATATTACTATATTTTCTGATATTGAGTTTTTATCAAATAACAATTTTATAAAAAGGTTGAGATTGACTGATAACTCAAATGTTGTTTGGTATGTTTTAGGTGCAAATGAAACTGGTAAAGATAGATTAACGCCTTTGTCTTATATATCATTAAGCAATGATAGTTTCCAGTTTACAACAGACAATAATGAAACAATCACAATAGATTACAATACCTTTGCGAGAGTATATACACAAGCAGAAATAAACTTGCAATCACAATACAAAGTTGGTGAACAGACTAAAATTGGCATTGATTATTTGATTGAAGTTTACAAGGGTATGTCTGGAGGTTAATATGGCATATCCTTCAAAAACATATAAAATTGATTTAGAGACAATGAGAATTGTAGGCACTATTGAAGATAGAGAGGCTTACTTGCAATTCTTAGATAAAACCTTATCTACTGAAAAGTATTCTTGGGATTATTATGACCAATATTTTGGCAATAGTATACGAGATTTAATCGGCAAAGATAAAGGCATTATAATGGCTCGTTTCCCAACTCTTATCGAGCAAGCATTGATGCCTGATGACAGAACTATAGGCGTTCACGATTTTACATATGAAGATGATGAAATATCAAGTGATGTAGTTCATATAAGTTTTTATGTAAGCTCAATTTATGGTGAAGTTTATTACACAAAACAACTTCAATATGGGGGGTAAATATGATTGGTGACGAATATAAGAATTATACGTTTCAAAACATAATGAATATTTTGATGGGTGAGACTTCTGATGAAGTTGACAAGCGACAAGGTGGATTATTTTATGATATTTACACCGCTGTTGCATCATTTGGTGCTTTAGTATTTAACGCATTTAGTTCGGTTGCAAAAGATGCACACCCATCAACAGCACAAGGTGAATATTTAGATTTATGTGCGGATGATGTAGGTATAACACGATTAGAAGCTACAAATGCAGTGAAAAAAGTTTATATATATGATATAAATGGCAACCTTATAGATGTTGACTTAGGGTTGTTTGTAACACCAAAAGGCAATGGTAATTTATTGTATGCTTTAGTGGAAAAGATTGATATTGGTATATACAAAGCAAATTGTGCAACATTAGGCAAGGTTGGTAACAGTTATATAGGCGAATGTGACTTGCTTGCAAATATTACGAACATTGGCTCAGTCTATATGAACGAATTATTGTTTAGTGCAAGAGACGAGGAGACCGATGAAGAATTGAGAATAAGAATAAAAGAAGCAAGTATTGGCTCGGGTTTTGGTGGCAATATAATTGATTATAGAAGTTTAGTTGGGACAGAGTTACCTACTGTCGGTCAAATGCAAGTTTATTCAAGAAATTATGGCGACCCAATACTTAATTCTATAGTAGTAAGTATAGTTGATAATGATAATAACCCTTTTACACAAGAACAATTAGATGAAATAAAAGAACAATTAGATCCATCGTCATACCCTGGCAATGGTAGAGGTATGTTGCCATTTGGTCACCACCCAATTGTAGTATCACCAACTGAAAAAACAATAGATATAACTGTTACAATAGTCCCAAAAGCTGGTTACACAACAGAAGGTCTTTCAAACGCCATTGAACAAAAAATCACAGAATATATTGAGAGTGTAAAACATAATTGGGCTTACATTAGCAATTACGGGGCTTTAAATTTGTATTCAGTAATTATATACCAAGCCCAAATAATAGCTGTTGTATTAGAGGTTGAAGGAGTTTTAAGTGTCAATTCAGTAATAATCAATGGTGTTGATGCAGATTACGAATTAAGTGAAACAAAAGCTCTACAAGAAATACCAGAAAAAGGGATAATAACTATATTATAATATTGCATAAAATACTAAAAATGTGTATAATATACTAAAAGTGTATGAAAGTAATATTTGAAAAATATATAAGAGATACATTAGAAGCTAAGGAGTTCAAATTTGCATTTGAATACTTATTTAATATTATAGAAGAAAAGTTAAACGAACTTAAAAATAATGTTTATGTTAAACGAGCAAATTTAATATGGATACAAGCGTGGGAGATATTTTATGGTATAAAGCAAGATGATACATTGACACTTGAAGAGAGAAGGATGCAAGTTTTGCTTGTAAAATTATCAAAGCCACCATTTACAAAAAATACAATCATACAACAAATTAGAGGTATTACTGGTGCAGAGAACACTATTGAGGAAGATGAGCTTAACTTAGTTTTAAAAGTTGATTTAACTGGCGCAACAAAATTTATGTATAAAATGATAAATGAATACATAAGAAAAGTTAAACCAGAGAATGTTATTTATTTAATATCTACCACCCCACCTGACCTTGAAGATAGTGGCATATATTATATGGGGGCAATTGTAATAAAAAATATTGTAGTGAGGTAAGAGATGTCATATAACAGAGCCGTAAAAACTGATGCAGGGATTGAAATGTTGAGTAGGGTTGCAGCTGGTGAAACAACTATCACTATTACAAAGCTTGCAATAAGTGATACCCCTATTGAGAATTTTGTTGCAAAAAAAGAGATGCAACCTGAAGTAACTAAATTTACAAGAGATACCAAAGTTGGTGTTATTGCCCAAGCTGAATTTTCAAATACAGATGTTGTTGAGAGTTATGATGTTAATACAATAGCTGTATATGCTAAAGATGGCAACGAATTAGAAGTATTGTTTTCGTATTTAACTGCTATTGATAACCCTGCATATATGGAGGCGTATAACGGGTCAGTGCCACAACCTATAAACATAAATATTGAATGTGGTATATGGTTAGACGATGGGTCAGCAATAATTATTGACCCAAGTAGTTATGCAACACAAGGGTATGTGGATAATGAAATAGTTAAAGTAAAAGGTTGGGTTAATGAACATAAACTTATAAACACAACTTATACCACCTTAAAAACATTAAGAGATAGTTCTCAATTAGTCCCTGGTCAACAATATCGCATAACTGATTATGAAACTATAATCAATGGTAATGTGACAGTATCAGGCACTACAAAAACATTATATAGAAGTGCTGGACACCCATTTGATATTATAGTCACGGCTGACTCTTCAAATACTCTTAATGAGAATGCAAGAGCAATACAACACACAGGAGATACATATTTTGCAAGTAAAAATCTTAAGGCTTGGCAATTAAAATATTGTTTAGACAATGATGCAACAAGATTTAACTGGGCTATATCAAGCGGTAAAGGTGTTATCTTCTACTTGAAAGATGAGAAAGATAATGAATGTGGTTATGATTTTAAGAACATACAAATGAAAAGATTCAAAATAACATCAGTTGATTTAACATCAAGAGATTATTTTAGCACAGGAACCATAAATACAAAATACCAAACTAATATAATAGACGCTCTTGTAGGTCATTATGTAGGAGCAATAAATATTGTTAACTTAACTGCAGTTCAAAATGATATTATAACTATTGATGAAAACGACTTTAAGTGGTTTTACACATTTTCTTCAGCTTCTCAAACTGATTTAACCTTAACAAATACCCAGTTAAAATTAAGACCAGTTGTTTCAGCTCTACCTAACAATGTATTTCATAGTGGAACAATAATTGATTTATCAATGACTCATAGTGATAGTATAAATAATACATTTGATGGTAATTGTTATAGAGCATTCTTTAAGGGAATTACACAAAATAGCATCAGTGTGGGTGCTTTTTCAAATAATGTAGTTGGTAATGGTCAGACTAATCAAATTTGGTTGAGTGTATCAACAAGTAATTTAGGTCAAAATCATACAGCAAACATTATTGGTGGTAATAATTTAGTATTAGGGGAATATGTAAGAAATACTATATACTTTGGTTCTGGAACAAAATTAAACAATTGTAGTTATATACAAACAGGAGCAGGTTGTAATAATTGGGATGTAGAGGCTGGTTCTTCACATATTCTAGCTGAAAATAATTGTGTAAGTAATAAATTTGGAATAAATTGTGGAGGCAGTTTAGCAAATAAGATTACATTGGCTCAACATAGTAGTGGACACGTATTTAAAGGATTTTGTAGAAATATAACACTCGGACAATATGTAGAAATGTGTGAATTTGGTCCTTTAGTTACAAACATATCAATACCTAATAATACAACCGCTCATTATGGTCATATAACAATACCAGCAGGATGTCAGAATCTAACATTTGCTCAAGGTACAAATTTTATAGTAGTAGCTTCGTCACAAACATCTAACTTAACAATAGATACTACTTGGAACAACAAAACTATATCAGGCAATACTTATGGGATAGCAACAATCAACAGTTCAACTGGTGCAATGGGTAGTGTTTCAAATTATTGTTTTGGACATAAAGGAACTATTATATGTCAAGACCAAAGCATAGCACCAACGAATTTACAAATAGGTTATACTTGTGAGACTTATGAAACAGCATAGAGGTATATATTATGGCAATATATAACAATGTTAATGGAACAATATTTGAAACAAATCACAAATACGAAAATGTAAATGGCACAATAGTAGAAGTAAATGCTAAATATCAGAATGTTAATGGGGTAATTAGACAAACCTATGAAAAGACAGATGGAGAACCTTATGTAATGAGAAATGGTAAATTGACTAAATACGGTAATCCAGTAATTGAAGGTTTAAATGGTGGTTCTTTTATAACAATAAGTAGCCCAGAACGAATGATAAGACCTGATGGTAGAAATGGTCAAGGCATTAGAGTTAAATATGAAGCTACAGATACTCATTATAGTTATGTAGCAAGATATAAATTAAGTGTCTCTGGTCTTACTTCTATGAAAAGATTTAATATAAAAGGTTATATTTATAAAAATGTATATATAGTAGATGCATTTGTTAATATAATAAAAGGGACTAATGAAGTATTATATTCAAAAGAACTTTTGGCTAATCAAAATTATGCAGAGTATTTTACTTTTTCTGGTGGGTCAAGCACATCATCATCTGGTAATGGAGATATAACTGTAGAAATTCTATCAGATGAAATAGATACTGCAGATGGAACTCAATTTGATTGTGCTAATTTCTATATTGGTTTAATAGATGTATCTTTATTATAAACAAATATATTAGGAGGTTAAAAATGTTAAAAATTAAAGTTAATAACAAACTAATAGACTTACCAGAAGACACAAAAGGATTATATTGTAGTGTGCAAGTAATGGGGTCAGCTCATAGTCCAGTAGCAAGAAGAGACACCTTAAAAATAAACTTCCCATTTGGAAGGGAAGAGTATGATGCTATCGGTTGGCAAGATTATATGAAATGGTCTTTAATTGAAGAAATCCCACAAGAAGAGGGAGAGCCAATTATAAATGAGTATGATAAGAGTGAATACTATCTTGTTTGCGACATTATAGAAAGACAAGATACAGGGAACATTACAGTCTATATGGGAAAACCAACAGATAAAGAATTATTAGAAAGCACAATCAACGATTTATTGGAGGTGTAATTTATGGGAAAGAAAAATACAACTGATGATACAAAAGTTATTCGTTATAAACAAATGTATGAGAGAGGACTTATAACTAAAGAACAATTATTGAAATTGGTGCAAAAGGGAATACTGACTGAAGAACAATATCAAGAAATTGTTGGTGTAGATGGTTAAGTTCGTAATAAAGGGCAATAATTTCAAGGGCAATTGCCTACCCTCATATAATAATTACATATTGCAGTGCAGGTCAAACAATTATGGTGCTAACAATTGGAAGCACCGATACCAAGATATAATAGCAAAACAAATATCAGAACAATGTGAAAACTTTTACATAGATGAACCATTTACACTTGACTTAGTTATATGCGAAGGCAACAAACGAAGAGATAAGGACAATGTGGAGAGTATGGCAAAGAAGCTTTTACTGGATTGTCTGCAGGATACAATGTATATAAAAAATGACAAACTCTATATGGGTGGCAATACAACATTCAAATACGAGAGAAATAATAGTTATATAGAAGTAGAAATTAAATTATATGGGTAGCCGTGAATTTGCAAATCACGGAGAAATGTAAACCACAATTTACAAGCCATAAAATATACCTCTTAGTTGTGGAATAGAGGAAATCAACTAACGAGTAAAGCTCGGTAGTTCATACGGGTAGCCGTATCATTTCACAATAGGAGGTATTTTTATATGGGACAAGATAACAAACATTACACACTATTAAAAGATGGTTCTCTTGCAGTTGAGAGAACAGAGTGGGATGCTGATAGCGAAAAATTAGCATTAAACCCAGACGGTTCTAAAAAGCCAGATGGTATTGAACTTAAGATATTTTCAAATGGCGATTATGAGGGTGGCTGTGATTATGCTTTCTCTCAAAATGGTCATTGGTATCTGTATTAAGGGGGTATCATAATGGAAGGATTTAGTGGAGCAACTTGGGGTAAAGTAAAAAAGTATATTGAAAAGAAGTTAGGTAAAGGACCTCAAAGTTTAGGCTATGTTAGAGCTGGTGGTTCTATGCCAACTACAAGAAAAGATGGGACTGCATTACAAGAGGGTGATTATTGTTTGCCACATCCAAGTAGCTCATTTCCTTTAGTTGTAGATGGTGTAACTTTTCAAAATAAGAAAACTCAAGCATTTTATATTGCTGGTGGTGGGTGGACCACTACAACTGATGCTTTACAATTTACAAATGAAACACCAGTAAAAGACAAAGCAAACGAGTCAATTAGTGGCACAGCAGATTATCAAAGTGATGTAAACAAAGAAGTAAAACTTAAATTTGCTGATAAAGAGGATACATCTAATAAGTTTAATTCATTTGATGACCTACCACCTGGCGACTTAACTAAATACCCAAGCGGACACGCAATTAGAGAACTTAACAAAAAGAATATACCAGCTGCAAGAAAGGTAGCAAATATATCACTTGAAAATGATATAACAGTTCAACAAATTATAGATGCTTTCAAAGATGTCGCAAGAATTTATAAGAATGTCACATTTGATTGTGATGATAACATATTAAAAGACATCATTGTTAGTTGTTTCAAGGCTGGGGAAGTTTTATCAAGTATTGGCACGATTACAACTGAAGAATACAAACTCGCAACAGCTAAAGCAATATATGATTTTGTTAGAGCCAATGTTCAAGGTGCAATTAAGATTAAGGGTAAAAAACCAACCCTTGCAGAAATTGAAGCTATATCTGATGCACAGGCTAATGATGAGTGGTTTTGTGAAGCCAATTCGCACTTCTACTTATATACAGGTAACAATGTATGGATAGATATGGGTGGCGGTGTAGATTTAACCGCTTATATTGAAAAGTCTGAAATTGTAAATAATTGTCATACTAATGATTCTCAAAAACCATTGTCAGCTGCACAAGGAAAATTTTTAAAGGATTTAGTAGATACAAAACAAGATAAGATAGATATTACTCAGAAAGGTGACGAACTTGCAACACTTAACCCTACTATCAATTTTGTAAACAGAAAACTTAACTTCTTCTTAGGTATGACTTTAATGAATATTGAAGCAAGCCCATCAAGCCCTGTAGTTAATTGGGGCAGTGAGAGAAAGAACATATTAAAACTTGCAACACCACCACAGGATTATAGTTATCCATCACAAACACGAGTTCAAGTATCAAGACCATCAGGCTATTGGACTTGTGAAGAGAATAGACACGAATTTTATGATAATGATGGAGACCATTATGTAAACCCTACAATAGGTGTTGATAGAAGTTTTAATTGTAGAACAGTAGATGAAATAGGAACAGCTGGACAACCTATTTACGATAAAAATGGTAATGTAATTCATTTGGCTTTATGGCAAACTAATACACAAGGTCAGTTAATTGTAGAAAAAAACGGAACGCCATTTGTTTCTAAAAGCATAGTTGAA
>CADCOW010000116.1 GCA_902803205.1 uncultured Eubacteriales bacterium
ATAACTTAGTTTTTATCAATTTTATTAGAATTTAGTCTTTTACAAGGTTTTTTATTCTATATATAGAATTTACTTTTTCATTTAAGCTAAATTTAAAATGTAAAACTCATTATACAAATTTTACCACCATTATGGTGGTAATTTTCAAAACTTGTGTTTTTCCACCGCTACGGTGGTAATTTTCCAAATAAAAAAATGAGACCACCCATTAACTTTCAGTCCCATCTTTCCATTTAACTATTATTTTATCTTTATTAACTATGATCTTATCAACCAGTGCATAAAACAAGCGCCTTCATCAAAGTCAGTTAGTTTGTTTTTACTTGCTTTCAGGTCAATTGTGTAAGTTTCAAGCACTTTTGTTCTTCCTTTTATCTCTTTCTATCTGCACCAAGTCAAAGGTTTTCTTATCTATTATCGGCTCGTGGTTATCGGTCACATAGTACTGCGGTATCTCGCCTTCGTTCGTTTTTCTTTTCTTTGTTAAAAAATCTACAGTGTATTGTTTTTGCAATAGTGCATCGCCTTTATACTTTTCATTCGTTAAAATCGATTTTATTGTGCTTATGTGCTACACCTTTTTATGCATTGGTGTTTCAAGATTTACTTGATATTTTATAGAAGATAAAAATGCTATATAATCACATTTATTATTATATAGTATAGTATACATTTAACATCTTTAAAATTGAAAATATGCTAACATAGCAAAAATGAAATCCTCAATATTCAAAGGAATTTTTAGATATGGTATCAAGCAAGCCATTACTTTGTTTCTCGCACCTCCTACTGTGATACCAAAAAAATAAAACGACTTTAAACAGATTAATTTAATTCTATTATTATTAAATTTAACTAATGATATATTTAACATCAATATTTATTACTAACATATTCTTTATGTTTTCTTATTACTTCTGTGCTTGATCTCGCAAATTTTTCAAGCCTGTTATGAACTGTGCTTAAGACAAGTGATGGTACACAAGCTGGATTTTCATCAAATATTTCTTTTATCGTGTTTCTTAAAGTTGACATTTGACAAATGTATACATCATTAAAACTATTAGGTAAATGCTCAAGTGAACATCTATTAGAAAACACGATGATTGAATATATTGGAATATTTAATGCCACTGCTTTATCAAGATACTTTATGTGAGTAGTATTTTGTTTTAATGGGTTGTAAAAATAATTATTCTGATTATAAACTGATGCAAACCATTTGTCGCTATTTTCATCACCATATATTGTCCCACTATAATTCTTAGTTTCCAAAACCAACAGACCTCTATTAGTAAATGCGACTAAATCAATTTCAGTAGTTTCACCTTTAACTGTTGGAATATATAGATTAGTTAATATATATTCACACTCTTTAATTTTACTTACAATTGCTTTAGTTATTTCTTCACCAACTCTACCAACATACTCTCTTTCCACATATTTATAGTCAGTTATTACTTGCCCACTATGTTGACTTTTATATTGAGAGTTATTCGTGTTGGCTTTATGTTCAGTTGTTGCTTGCCCACCATGTTGACCAGAGTTGGCAATCATATATATAACAACTATTAAAATTATAACGAATAACATTTCCATATTTTAACAAACCTCACTTAAATCACTGTCTACTATTTCTACATCTTCACCATGCCTCAACATATCACCAACTGTCTTATCTAATATAAATCGTTTATAGCAACAAGTGGTCTCTACAAAATATGTCTTATTCCATCTCCACACAGGTATAAAAAATAAAGTCAATACTTGATAAGTATATACTATATTATATGAACCAATATCATCACAATACCTACACCTATGTACTTTGTCATAGTTTATTGGCTCTTCTAAATTTTTGATCCACATTAAGAAAAACATCATTTATATCAACCATCTTATTTTCTTGGTATTTATTCTTTTTGTTAATATAACATATAAAATCAAAAATAAATACTACTCATCCTCGTCATCACCCTCGTCATCATCTTCTTCATTTCCATATTTTTCTTCATCATCTTCTTCCAGTCCATACAAGTCAGGATTCAACAGCATATCATTCATAAATTCATCATCAAACATACATCCTCACAATTAAAACACATACTATAAACAGTAATATAAAAACTATTATTGCTCCACCAACCACCACCTAACCCATAGGTGTTAATTCATTAAATATACTTTTATAATTCTTTCTCATAGGATAAATTCTATCATATGCTATGTACAAAAAATAGTAGATACAAAACCTATGAAGCTACCCTTTAATAGTTTAATTATACCATATTTTATATAAAACTAATTCGTAACATCAATCCCAAAATATTTTTCTGATAATTTTTTAGCGTACCATCATTTTTCATATCAGTTAAAATATTATTTATTATAGATATGAGTGCTGCTCTTATACTTTAAGCCTCATATATATTATCTTAATTAGTAATAATTGTTATGCTTTTTCTAATTAATATTGTCATTTTCTCTTATCGTATTTTATATTTTTACATTTTTTATAAGTTTATAAATAATTGAAGAAATTATTACTGCTGCAATCGCATTAAAAACACTTGCTCCAACTTTAGTAAGTACTATAGGCACCACTGCTTCAAATTGCATAGCCATTACAAATCTTCGTTCAATATATGTTTTAAGTGCATATAAAATAATATATGCAATTTCTCCAACTATTCCAGCTAATACCACATTTTTAGACTTTTCAAAAAACATTCCTGCTACATACCCCATTACAAATTTTGTTACAAGTGTTATTATACAAGCTGGTCCAGAAGTATAAAATAAAATATCAAAAAGCATAGAGCCTACTCCTGCCGCTATGCCTCCATATAAAGGTGGTAATACAAATGCAGCAAGTAAACACATACTATTTCCAAGATGGAATCTAAATGTATCGTGAGTGCCTACATATATTCTTGACCCAATCACCACTAATGCTATAAAAAGCGAAGTTAAAGTTATTAATTTTATTTTTTTATCTAACATACATTCCTCCTTACATAAATCTTTTACAAATTTATTTTAAATACATAATTATTATATCATAATAATTTATAATTCATATCTACATATTCACTAAATACTTTTTGTAATCCAAGAATTACCAGGAATTACTACATTATCACCTATTATAGTTTCTCCACCTAAAATAGTTGCACCTGCATATATTACAACATTATTACCTATATTTGGATGGCGTTTTATACCTTTTACTAAACTTCCATCCTCATTTTTAGAGAAACTTTTAGCACCAAGAGTCACATTTTGATATAGTCTTACATTATTACCTATCTCAGTTGTTTCACCAATTACAACTCCTGTTCCATGGTCAATAAAAAAGCTATCGCCTATTTTAGCACCAGGATGAATATCTATTCCAGTTTTACTATGAGCAAACTCTGTCATCATTCTTGCAACTATTTTAAACCCATCAATATACAATGGATGTGCAAGCCTATAAGTGCCAATAGCAATAAATGCAGGATAACAAAGCATCACTTCATCATAAGATGTAGCGGCTGGGTCGCCTTCGTACCCAGCCTTAACATCAAGCATAATAGATTGCTTAATTACTTGTATGTTATCAACAAATTTAAGTGCTTCATTATTAACTACATCTTTGTCATCTTCAAAAAAGCTTAAGATTAATTCTAAGTTATTAATTAAGTATTTCTTATCAATGTTTTCTTTTGAATTATTTTTAAATATTTCAGGGAATAAATACGCAAATAAAGCATTGATATAACTTTCTATTAATTCCCTTAAGCCTGTATAACTTTTCATTTATACCTCCGAATTAAATAATGGTGTTGATAAATATCTATCTCCAGAATCTGGAAGCAATACAACTATTTTTTTATTTACATTTTCTTTTCGTTTTGCGAGTATTGTTGTTGCTTTAAGCACAGCTCCAGAAGATATTCCTACTAATATACCTTCTGCACTTGCAAATTTTCTTCCTTCCTCAAATGCATCTTCATTTTCAATAGTGATAATTTCATCATATATTTTTGTATTAAGTATACTTGGTACAAAACCTGCACCTATACCTTGAATCTTATGTGCTCCAGCTGTTCCTTTAGATAAAACTGGACTTGATGCTGGTTCTACTGCAATTATTTTAACATTTGGATTTTTATTCTTTAAAAACTCTCCAACACCTGTTATTGTTCCTCCTGTTCCTATACCTGCTACAAATATATCCACCTTGCCTTCCGTCTCTTCCCATATTTCAGGACCAGTGGTCTCATAATGGATTTTAACATTTGCAGGATTATCAAATTGACCAAGTATTACCGAATTACTGATTTCTTTATTTAATTCTTCTGCTTTTTTTATAGCACCTTTCATTCCATCACTGCCAGGAGTTAATTCAATTTGTGCACCATATGCCTTTAACATATTTCTTCTCTCAACACTCATTGTTTCAGGCATAGTAAGTATTGCTTTATATCCTCTTTGTGTCGCTATCGATGCAATACCTATGCCAGTATTACCACTTGTTGGCTCAATTATTGTTCCACCAGGTTTTAATTTACCGCTTTTTTCAGCATCTAATATCATCGCATAAGCAATTCTATCTTTCACAGAACCAGCAGGATTTAAATATTCAAGTTTTACTAATATTTCCACATCTTTAATATCATTTTTTAATGCATACTTCTTTGCATTTAATATTGGTGTTTCTCCAATAAGTTCATAAGCGCTATTCACTATTTTTTTCATATAATCATTCAGTATAATATAATTATACTTTCTCCTTTCATAAATATTATCTTTAAAGTTTTTAGATAATTCACATTATAGAAATTTCTAATAATAAAAAATGCTACGTTTTATTTTTCGTAGCATTTAAGAAATTACCTTAATAACTATCAACTATTCTTTGTATGCACACGAAAAATGGATTGCCTTCTCGCAACATACACAACAACTATTTAATTTTGCATATACACCTTTCATGTGAATTACCTACAATTATTATATCATTTTTCAAAAAAATTGCAATACCATTTTTAATATTTTTATTATTGTACCATGACACCATTTTCATCAACTATGAAACCATCTGGTGTTACTGTATTCTGAAACATTGCACCATCTAATCCAAAGTAATACCAAGAACCTTGAACTTGTTTCCACCCAGTAACCATCTTTCCTTCATCAGCTGTTTTTGCATTTTCAAAGAAGTACCATTTGCTATCTACTGTCTTTACCCATCCTGTAACCATACTTCCTTCAGTATCAAAGTAATATGTATTTTGTACTACTACTTGTGTTGGTATGCCATTTACTATTTCTGTTCCTATTGTGTTTACTATATAAAAACCATTTTTTGCTGGCAGACTTCCACCGCCACCTACATTAATATTAAGTTTAAATTTATTTATTATTGGGTCAAATTCCCAAATTGTAAGTGTTGAATCTATAGTTTGTATTATAGCTGGCTTAGGTGTTACATTTTCAATAATTGCTGGTATGGTCGCAAAACCCGATGAAAATGCTACTCCTACGCCTCCTCCACCTCCATCATTACTGCTATTTCTTTTTATTTTTTTCCAAGTAGCAGTAAGTATCATATCTTCAGTAAAAAATAATGTTGCTCTATTATAATATTTATTTCCATCACTATCTATCCAACATATAAATTCATAGCCAGATTTTGAAAACATATTTCCATTTAATTTTGTTTCTTCACCATAGGCAGTTACTTGTTCACTCATAGTTCCAACACCACCACCAGATTTAAAAGTTATAGTTCCAGCTTTATTTGTAAGTCCTTTTATTCTCCAGTTTCTTCCTTCATTGCCACCTTCTTGTAATCTCGTATCATAAGAATTGTAATCTACCCAGGTATCATCTTTATATATATAACTTTGTCCAAGCTTTGCTTCATTGACACAAGCAAACCAACTTCTTGAATATGGCACATACTCTTTATCGACAAACATACTAAAAGTTTTTTCTGGTCTAATCACTATAGAAAAATATGTATCTTTCTTTAAAGGTACCTTTTTATCAAGAGGTATAGTCCATATACCAGATAAATCCAAAGTAACTTTTTGAGTTAATTCCTTAGTCCCATCTACTGGTGTCTCCATCTGAATATTAGATGTATATATTTCAACATCAAATGTAGTATTTACATCATCTATTGCTATATTTATAGCATCAAGAGATTGATTCTTATCATCACTTACTTTAAATATATTTCCTATAAGATTGTTTACATTGACACTTACAGGCGAAATAGTAGTATCGTAATGGTAATTGTATTCATAAGTATTAGAAGGTATAACTTCAGTTGAAGTAAAGGTATCATCTCTTAAACTTGTCTCATAATAAGATATATAAAAGTATCCACCATTTCCATAACTCTCACCTAAACTATTTCTACAAAGCCAAGCACCATCACCTTCTTCTATCTTATATGTTGCATTATCATAGTTTTCACCAAAATAAAAGTTTTCTTTTGCAATATTATCATCCCACCCTATAACTATTATGGCATGATTGGTATATATATCACCTTCCGAACAATAAAAATAGTCTCCCTCTATATTATGTGTTGACTCACTTCTTTCATCAAAACAATAACTAATTCCTACAGAACCATTTTTCATTATTGCCTTTTTAATAACTTCTATATCTCTGGAATTAATAAATTCTATGTTTCCTACTTCAAAGCTATTACTATTAAATGCATATTTACCATCAAGAGTATAATCTTCTATATTATCTTTATATTCTATCAGTCTATCAAATGATGTCTCCTCATTTTCTTTTACATACCCCATATAAGAAGACATTTGTAAAGATGCAAGCATCTTATTACCACCTATGTTTGCCCAATCTGACATATCTGCAAAATCATATAATCCAAGAGTATAATCATTTCCTTCATACCCAGGAAAATCTATATTATGGCTACCACTTGAAGTAATGTCTTGCAAATTATACATATAATAGTTCAATGCTGCTTCACTTAAATCAATACTATTATTGTCAGGAACTAAGCCTTTCTTTATTGCAGAAGTCTCAGCTTGTCCTATCATAGAAAATGCCCAACACATACCATATGGTTTCTGATTTCTTATAGGTGGTACATACGATACTCCATTTACATTTCTTGAATCATATGATTGTGGTAAATTTTCTTTTTTTAGTAAATTTAAATGACTACTTTTTATACGTTTTGGCACATATTCAACATATCTATTACCAGATTTAAATACAAAATTCATCTCACTTTTTGTAGCAATATTTGTATTTTCAAAAGTCATTTCGCTAATTGTTGATATTTCTATAGTATTATTTTCTATTTCACTAATTGTTGATATTTCTATAATATTATTATCTATTTCACTAAGCGTTGATATTTCTATAATATTATTATCTATTTCAGTAATTGTTGATACTTCTATAATGTTATTTACTATTTCGCTAAATGTTGATATTCCTATATAATTATTTTCTACTTCATTGGAAACTGCAATTTCTGTAATATCATCATCTACATCAGCTACCAATGCACTTAAAGTTGCAATTATTTCAGAATCGACACTTGTTTCATCTTTTTCTAATTCTTCTTTATAGGTTTCAAATTCTTCTTCATATTCAACTTCGCTAATAGTTGCTACAAGCACATCACTTTCAAACTCATTATTAGTATTATCCACAATTAATGTTTCATCGTTGCTTTTAATCTCTAATACCTCAGTTTCAATACTTTCATCCAAATCATCTGCGGTTATATATGTAAAAGTATTACATGCTACCAACACAATAGAAATTAGAGTGGCAACTTTTCGATTTATATTCATATATTCTCCTAAGATATAATGATATATAAAATAACTCTATACTAAAATACTGCCCTTATTTTCTATCTACATATTGTTCAGTTGCAGGCGCAATGCCATCATTATAAATCTTAGCAAAGTCATTTTTCATAGAGATAGGGATATAACCTTGAGCTATATATTCTTCAGATTTTTTTGTGAAATCCTGTTTGCCCCACTCTCTCACATTATCATCTGCTATAACCATATAGGCAAGTGATGGATATTTATTTCTACTATCAATAGTATAATTCATCATACTTGTATCACTTCCACTATTTCCAAATGCAAGCACAGGTCTTTGTCCTATTTCTCTCTCTATATATATAGATTTATTTCCGTTCAAATTCTTTTGAACAAATCCACCAGTTAAAACTAATTCATCACCATTTACATATTTATAATTCATATTTGATGATTCTGTTTCATGTCCTTTTTGCTTTACCTCAAAATCAGTACCTATAATATGATTTAATGTCACATAATCTTTAATAGGTGAGTTAGCAATTATTGCCCTTGATGTAGTTCTCTCAGTTCCACTAATTACATATATGGTAAATTTATTTTCATACAAATACTTAACTACTTCAATCATAGGCAAATAAAAATTATCTATGTATCTCATATTATTGAAACTATCTGTCTTCTTTTTCCCAAATTCTACAGCATAGTTATAAAATTCTTCCATTGTCATACCTGCATATGCCTTTGCAAAATTTCTTGCCAAATTTTCATCTGCTACATATCCAGGTTTTATTGCCTCTGCCACTTGTACAAGTTCATCGCTTACTCTTTCTCTATGTGTATTTAGACAATAATCAATAAACATCATAGTATCATAATATGTAAAATATGTTTCGCAAATGAGTGTACCATCCATATCAAATACTGCTATACGGTCTTTTTCAGGTATAAAATTTTCTTTATCATTTGGATTAGTTACTTTTGATACATATTCTCTAAGACTCTTTGCTACATTTGAATCTTTTACCCAATAAGTTTTTAAAGCATTTACATTATTATTTGGCAAATATCTTACTGCTACAATTCCTATAATTATAAAAGCGAGCAATACTCCTATAATTAAAAAGACTTTCTTAAAATTACTACTTTTTTTCTCCATACATATCCTTCCTCAAAATAAATATTTTATATACTTGTTTACTAATCATATTAACTATGATAGCTAATATTATAGTTAATAATAAATCAATTATGACCACAGCAAGTGTTGTCATCCCATTTATCCTTTGATAATTCATCATAAAATCTACTTGATAAATCACAAAATGGTGTACTAAAAAAAATTCATAAGATATTTCATTAAATTTATTTATTATACTCTTTAAAACTTCACTATTTGCTATAATAGGTTCTATTAAATTAAAACTAATAATAATAGATATAACTACTATGGTTGTTTTAAAGTTGTCAGGAATATTAATTATTGGTTTATAAAAATAAAAGAATATAACTATTGGAATCGTCAATATAAGTAAATATACGAAGTTATTTCTTTTGTCTTTGTTAATTATATGAGTTGCATCTACATATACCATACCAAGATAGAAATTATATACTTGACATAAAAAATTCATATGACTTGGTATAGTAAAATTAAACTTACTATAATTAATATTTAGCGCTATATAGTATATAGTCATCACTATAAATGTCACAACTTTATTTTTCTTATGTATCTTATATAAAAATGGATAAACAAGATAACAAAGTATTATGCACCCAAGGAACCATTCACCAATTCCAAGTGAAAATGTTTTTATACCGTATGCATTTAAATATTCATCAATTCCAAGTATAGTCCATATAAATTTCCATTTTGGCACTCCACCATATATATATATGTTTTTTAAACTTATAACTTTAATTACAAAATAAATAATATATGCAATATAAAAAGGGATTAAAACTCTTGAAAGCCTTTTTTTATAAAACTCCATATGTTTTATATCCCTATTTTTATTTGAATAAGTTATAGTTGCGCCAGATATAAATATAAAAAGCCCACACGCAATCATAGCAAAATGCATATTAGGTCTTATAGTCAAATCTTCTATTAACTTCAAATTATGCATTGGATGAATCACATACATGTCCATAAATATATGATACACAAACACATAAAGTATTGAAAATAATTTTAGCAAATCAAAATAGTATATTCTATTTTTATGAGTATTACTCAAGTTTATTTTATTTCTTTTATATACTCTATAACTGGTTGGTCAACCTTATCAAGACCTCCAACTACATCTACATCTGTAACTTCATCACATATCTTATCTACAACTTCTATCCCTTTAACTATTCTTCCAAATGCAGCATATTCACCATCTAAAAAATTTTCAGGCTTACCATTTTCATCTGTTTTAGGTGTACCATCTTCATTGTGTCTTATAGCATCTTGTTGCAATATAAAAAATTGTGAACTTGCAGAGTCAGGCTCATCAGCCCATCTTGCCATAGAGAGTACTCCTCTTTCATGTTTTATACTATTTGGCACTCCATTACTTTCAAACTCTCCCTTTATAGTTTCACCTGTCCCTCCATCACCATTTCCTGTAGGGTCTCCTCCTTGAATCATAAAACCCTTAACTACTCTATGAAATGTTAAACCATTGTAAAAACCATCATTTACAAGTTTTAAAAAATTTTCTACAGTTATTGGTGCAATATCTGGTTCAAGTTCAGCCTCCATAACACCGAAGTCTTTTACAGATATCTCTACTTTTGGCTTTTTAGAAGAAACATTTTCTGCAACATTTCCACCACTACAAGCGGTAAGTGAAAATATAACAATACTTAATAAAATAAACTTAATAAACTTTCTCATAATATACCTTCCCAATTACACAATCTTGATATATTATAATATTTTTTTTATTATCTGTCTACACTTTTTTTATTCTTTTATAACTTTTCTTCTATAATTCTTATATACTATTATTTCATAAGCCACCAAAATAATCAAAAATAATGAACATATAGCAATAAATTGAATTGGATTATCTCTTATAATCATTAACATCATTTCTAATCTATTTATATTTTCAATATCCTTATCATTATTCCACTTATTTGCAATAGATAATGTAGCCCTAATTTCTTCACTTTCATCTGAATTCTCTGTTTCACTTTCTTCTTCAACTACTTCTTTTTCTTTTCTATCAACTTTTTTTCTACTTACAGTCGTTTTATCTATATTATATGAATATGTTAAAAAAGTGCTTTCCATTTCATACATATATTCCAAAGTATTATCCAATGTCTCTACATTCATTTCAGTTGTATAATAAATTATTTCATTTGAAGCTGGTTTTAACGGACCTTTATCAAAATCCACATAATCATTGTCACTATCATCATAATGCTCAACTTTATAATATTTTGTTTTCACTTCTCCATTATATACCAATACAATATTATCATTTTGCACACCTCTATCTAAAATATATTCTTTAAACTCATCAAAATTATTAAATACTTTGTTTTTAAACTTATAACCTGAAAACTCCAAATAATCACTTTTATAAAGTTCACCCCACCTATTATACTTTTTATTAGCATAAATTGATGGATAATCAAAATCTTTCATATCATTAACAATATAACTAATCGTTGCTATCTTATTCTTATCATTAAAATTTCCAAGATTTGTATTGTACACTATATTAATTTTCAAAGGTTCATACACTGGATATAAAATAAACTCTTTATTATTTATATTAGTATAGTTAAATATTTTTTGCCGAGGCTTAAAATCTATTTTTTTATCCGCATTACTCAAACTCCAACCTATAAAATTGTACCCTCTTACATTTATTGCATCATATAATTCTTTTTCTCCAATATCATATATAAATTCTTCATCTTCTACAAATCTATCAATACTTATATCATCTACATTTATATTGCTAAACTTAAATTTATATTTAATCGGTTCATATATTGGATATAAATTTATTTCCATATTGTCATATAATAATTCTATATTATAATTATATATTTCTTCATTTGGCACAAAATTAATATCATCTGACCCTTTTGTCAAAGTCCAGCCTTTAAAATTATATCCTTCTATATCAATATTATTTGGAAGATTATACTTTTTATCTATAATACATTCTAAATCATTTATTTTATTAACTATAGTCTTTTTTACATTATTATCTTCTTTAAATTTAAAAACATATTTCATAGGACTATACACTGGGTATACCACTATTTCTTCATTGTCAATAGTAGTATAATTAAATATTTCTTGTTCAGGTGCAATATCTATATTTGTACTTCTAACATCTAAACTCCAACCAATAAACTTATAACCAGCCACTTCAATGTTCTTTTTTAATTTTTTTGGAATATCATATATATATTCTTCATCTTCAATGTTGCCATTTATAATTAAACCATTTAAGTTTTCATTACTAAATTTAAATTTATACTTAATAGGCTCATATATAGGATATATAGTTATTATTTCATTATTAATTTCTGTATAATTAAATATTTCTGCCTCAGAATTAAAACTTATTTTGTCGGAACCATTTATCAAACTCCATCCAACAAAATTATACCCTGTTATTTTCACATTATTTGATAAATTATACTTTGTATCATATTCACAATTCAAATCTTCAATTTCTTCTGTAATAATAATCTTATCAATATTACTTTTTGTAGCATATTTAAATATATATTTATTTTTATCAAACACTGGATAAGCATTAAAAGTCTTTCCATTAGTTGAAGTTAAATTTTTTATTTTATCTATTTCTTTTATATCTACTTTACTGCTCCCTAATGTGAAACTCCATCCTTTAAAAGTATAACCTGTGAAAAAAGCAACAGGAACATTATATTCAGTATCATATTCAATATCTTTTAAATTGTTTATATCGGTTAAATCTATTTTAAATTTAAAGTTACTTTCTTCATTAAATATCACATTATATTTGATAGCTTCATATACCGGATATAACATTATAGATTGATTATTAATAGCTGTATAGTTAAATATTTCTGCTTTTGGGCTAAAATCTATATTGCTTGAACCTTTAGTTTTTGTCCAACCATTAAATATATAGCCAGTTACTTCTATATTATTAGGTAGATTATATTTATTTCCATATTCGCAAGATAAATTTGTAATATTTTGAGTAATAATAATCTTATCAATATTACTTTCTGTAGCAAACTTAAATATATACTTATTCTTATCAAATACTGGATAAAGATTAATAGTTTTCCCATTTGTCGTAGTTAGATTTTTAATTTTATCCGTAGTTTTAAGATTTACCGTGCTACTCCCAGTTGTTAAACTCCAACCTTTAAATATATAACCTATATGAGAAGCCGTAGGAACATTATGTTCAGTATCATAATTAATACTATTCAAATTACTTATACTTGTTAAATTTATATCAAAACCTAAATTAGTATTTGATTTAAATACAACACTATATTTAATAGGCTCATATACTGGATATAATAAATATTCTTTGTTATTATCATTTGTATAATTATATATTTCAGCTTTTGGGTTTAGATTTATAGTTGTAGAACCTTTAGTTAATGTCCAACCTTTAAATATATAACCAGTTATTTCTATATTATTAGGTAGATTATATTTTTTTCCATACTCACATACCAAATCTGAAATATTATTATTTATTATTAAGCCAATGTTATTCTCTTTACTAAATTTAAATATATACTTATTTTTATCAAATACTGGGTAAAGATTGATAGTTTTGTCATTTGTTGTAGTTAGATTTTTAATTTTATCTGTAGTTTTAAGATTTACCGTGCTACTCCCAGAAGTCAAACTCCAACCTTTAAAAGTATAACCTGCATATGACACTGAAGGAACTTTATGTTCTATATCATAACTAATATTATTCAAATTGTTTATACCGGTAAGGCTTACATTAAACCCTAAATTACTATTAGCTTTAAAAAAAACACTATATTTAATAGGCTCATATTTTGCTTTAAAAATTTGAGAGAAAACATCACTCATAGTTGGAAGTATTGTAATAGTTCCTTTTAATGTATCTGTGAGTTTTGTTGCTGTAGTGCTAAATACAGGATTAGTCATATTTTCAAAACATTTATAATACTGTTCATAATTTTTAAATATATAACCTGTCTTTATTGGATCTTCATAAGTTGTGCAAGAAGAACTTGCAACTAATTTTACTATCTTATCATCAAGTTTATCACTATCATAAATAAAATGATGATTTACATTTTTATTTAATCTACAAATACATAAATTATTTTTCAAACCATCATATTCATATTGAAAATTATGACTTTCATCTTTTTCCCATTTACACTTGTCACACACCATCTTATGATTTGCTTTATCTTTAATTTCATATTTCCATAAATGATCACAATTAATATAATCTTTTAAATCAATAGTATTTGTGCAATATGATTCTCCTTCATATGAAGCTCTTGAATCATACTCTGCTTTTAAAGTAATTGTCACAAAAGCTTCTGCAAAACACAAATATCTATAATCATCAATTTTATCTTTTTCTATAGATATTTTTACATCCATACCTGCATAATATTTATATAATTTACTTTCATCATTATAAGAAATATCTGATTTAGAGCCATCACTTAATATTTCAACACCTTTCCCATTATTTGTACCCTTTATTGGATATTTAGATGCATAGCTAAAGTTTTCATTGCTTTTCATTACAGAAGGTCTCATTGAATTAGCAATAAAATATTTATCTCCATTTTCTATATTAGTTGACCCCTCATCATAATAATTGCCACCTAATAATCTATAATTATCTTCTTGTTTTGAAATAGTTGTTCCATTTATTTTTACATTTGAAGTTGTAAAAAATTCTCCATTATTACAAGATGCATATGGTGCTTTTTTAGATTCTTCTATCACCATACCATTAGCAAAATTTTCATTTTTATATAATAGTGGTGATGGATGACGATTAAAATAATAACTTTCGCTTGATACAGCGACAGATGATTTTGCTGTAATTTCAAAATAATATTTTATATCATCCTGTGTAAATGAAACTTTTACATTTTCTAAATCCATTACTTTAGATAGTATTACACTTGACTTTGCAGAAGTAGTCCCTGATGATGATGAACTTTGTGTCCAACTCATACTACTTGTGACAGCAAATAAATTAAAACTTAACAACAGACAAAAGAATAAAATTAAAAGAAGAACGATTTTTATTTTATATCTAATTAAACTATACATATAGAATAAAATACAATGCAGGAAGTAGTATTAAAAGAATAGGTGCAAGAGATAAACCGATAATTCCTACATTTATATGTCCTTTCAATGCCTTTTTCTTTTTTGCTCCAAATACATTCTTTTGGAATTTTAATATTTTTTTATCTTCTTTGTTAAAATCATTAAATAAACTTTCTTTTAGTGCCTCTTTTGTTTCTTCGTCTATTGTTATACTTTCCTCATCTATTTTTTTATTGCCACTTGTTTCTACAATCTTTTTATATTCTTCTTCATCAATATTTGTCATATCAAATCTATTCTCTTCAATCATTTCTTCTGATATTTCTTTTGCTATCTCCTCATCATAATTCATTAAATCATCCATACTGACATCATATGAATCTAAATCTATGTTGTCTCTTGCCTTGTCAACTAATTCCATCAAATCATTCATTGTATAATTATCTTTTGAACTTCTAACAAATAATCCATATGCAAGTGACAAAGCATCTTTATCTTCTACATCTACATATCTAAGTATTCTTATTAAAAACTTTGACAATTCATATGAAAAATCTAAATTAAAATTTGGTATAGCAATGAATTTATATCTTATTCTATTATTCCTAAGCCTCATTAACCTTATTGCTTTTAAATCAAGGAATAAAGAGTTTTCTGATACAAGATAATTTTCAATACTTAACAATATGTCATCAATAGATATTAAGATATCACATATATCTTTCTTTCTTAATTTATTAGTCTTTACATACTCTTCAAGACTAAGTGTATTACTTACATCATACTTAAATACTCTATTCTCACCATCATATATAAATTGAAATTTCAATATATTTTCTATATTTTCTTCTGACAATATTTTATATTCATAACTTTCTATATTAGATTTAACATTTCTAATATAAAGAGATGTGTTCTTAATACTCTTTTCTTCTATAATATCTATATTACTTGTATAATTATTAATTTGTTTCTCCATTTTGTAACTTATCCTCCTCTACAAATATATCTACAATATCGATTATAACTTCTGGACTATAATTTGATTTTTTTCCTTTTTCATAATAACTTTTCTCTACACTACATTTTTCCACTATATCCTTTGATATATTACCTTCCCTCAAAAATGTAAATGTCAAAAATGAGAAAAAGAAAAATGCAGCTATTGATACAACTATTCCAGTTTCTAAACTATGCATAATATATATCCTATAATCGCAGGTAAAAAGCATGGCATAAATGGTAGCCTTAAATTCTTTTTATTTTTAAACTTTCCAAAGTAAAAGGTAATCATTCCCACCACAAATGCCACAACTATTCCTGTCAAAAACAAAATTATATTTTCTTTGAGAGATAATAGTAATCCATTTATTACAAAATACATACCATCAGCAAGTCCTATTCCCTCTCCTGAAAAATATGATACAAAATATATAGCAAGCCCAAAAGCTATTGAAAAAATTGTGTCTATTAAACTTTCAGTATTTATCTCCTTGTAAGTAATTGCAATCGTTATAAGTGCAACTACTGCATATATAGTTAATGCAAGTATATCTATTTCCTTTCTTTTACAATCTATTAATAAGAAATAAATATATGCTATTAAAAAAACAATATGTCTCATGTTACTCCTCTTCTTTTACACACCTGAAGCAAGGTCTTAAATTATATAATTCTATGTTGTTTCTTGGAATTTGTGTCACATAAGCTGTCATGAGCGGGCATAAATTATCACTATGAAATCTATCACCATACTGTGTTACATAACAAATAGTATCATCATTTAACTTTATACTCTTAAAACAATAATCACATTTAATATATTTTTTATTACTATAATTTCTATAATTTGATAAATTGCTATAGTTAAAATGAATTGTCTTTTTTACAAGATATGTGCAGTTTATATCATCATGATATACTGATGAATGTGTGACATTTCTTGCTACATACACCACCTCACCTTTAGTTACTTTTTCATCAAATCTATTACCATCCGCCCCTATGAATGCTCGTCTATTGCTAACTAATCTTTTATGTACTCCTTCTACATTTAAAATATTGTATGGCAAATTAAATAACGCTAAGTAATCATATCGAACAAGCCCTGAGTCAGCATTATAAGTATCAGTATTCATATCATACATAGATTTTATATTATTATAAGCGCTCATAGAATCATCATATTTATTTAAAAATCTATTTAATATAATTGAATAATTTATTATATTTTCAATATTGAGTATATTAGAAGCAAGACTCTCATTGTTCTTAGCCCACTCATCAACTTTATTATATATAGTACTTCCTTTGGAAGCATATTTTATACTTTCATAATAACATCTTGCTTTTGACATTTCATTGAGTTCTATTAAAAAATCACTTGAAGTTTTAATAATAAGTAATGGTCCAAGCATAAGAAATAAAACAAAGATTGTAAGTGTGAAAGAAAATGTTGCTTCAACTGTTATAGAACCTTTTAATTTTTTAGTTTTCATAATACTGCCTATATGCATTTGTCCTTATCGCATATTGTTCGTATAATCTTTCACTATTCGCAGTTACAAATGTGAAATTAGTGAAAAAATGTTTACATATAAATTTATTATCTACTGCAAATGAATATACAAGTTTTTCAAAATCAAAGTTTTCTTGTTCTTTTTTTATATTACATTCAATAATATTTGCCATTCTTTCATCTACATCAGACTGATTTTCAATTAATAGCAATAATCTTAAATAATCTTTATATGAAAATGCAAAGCCACTATCATCTTCATCACTAACACTATCAAGTTGTCCTCTTGCAACATTAAGTATAGATTCAACAGATACTGTCCATGAATCAGTACTATGTAAGAAACTAACTTTTTTATTTAAAAGAAGTTTTTTTATATCTGCTAAACCTTGTGCTGTTCCCCACGCTGTTATAATTACGAGTGACATTATTTCAACCATTATTGGAGAAAATTCTATAAATAAAGACATTGCAAATGAATGGGCAAGTTCTCTTTTTTCAGCATGTGTATATATATGTAACACATTCATAGCAATCCTTATGACCAATATTCTTTTTATCACTTCTTCTATTGCCTCTTTATCACTCATACATCCAGATATCAGTTTCTCTGCCTCAAGATTAGTACTACCACTTTTAGTTATTTCTTCCCTCAAATTTTTAGTGTAATAATTAAATTTATCTAATTCATATTCAGTAAGCAATAATTTTCTCATTGATATATTATTAGTATTTGATAAAATATTAAAATTCTTATACATCATATTTGAAGTATCAATTTTTTCTATATCATCACTATCCATTACCAAATTTAAAAGGAAGCCATCCTTTAAACCTATTAGAGTTTGCAATAAATTTTCATTTTCAGCATAATTGCCTTTTGATGTAACAATATTAGGGTCTTCTATAATTAAATTTTTATAAAAATCTTTAATTTCCTTCAGGTATTCTTTTACTGTATCTTGCAAATCTCTTCTCTCATCACGAAGTTCCTCTATCGTATCATTGTCACGCTCATCACTGCTTAAACTTCTTTCATATCTAATTTCACTTTCTATCCTTTCAAATTCAGATACATAATTAATCAAATTCCTATTGTGTTCATTTATAGTGTCAATAATCTGATTACATTCTGTTTTAACATTCTCTATTTTTATATTCATAGGGCTATTTTCATCTACATACTCTATAAATCTTCTAAACTCAGTCTCTATAAAACTTTTTATATCATCATTATATACATATTTTTCACTACGAACATCATCCTTATATTTATCATAACTTTTTTCTACTACTTCTCTAAATTCTCTCATCTTACTTTTAAAATTATCAAGGTTTGTTATCAAAGACTGTATATCTCTACTTAATGTATTAAGTTTTTTTGATACATTTTTTGCATTTTCTTCACTGCCCGATATACTAAGTGACTTCATATATCTTATTCCTTGATTTCCTTTTTCAACATAGTCTGAAATCTTTTTGATATACTTTTCAAGTATTTTTACACTATCCTTAAAATCAAAATATCTTTCATTGATTTCACTATATAATTCACTTTTCTTTGTCTCTTCAAATATATTTTTTGCATCATTTAAAATCATTTCTATTGCAACTTCATCTTCAATATTTATTTCTTTTCCAAAAAATTCTATAGTTTTACCAATCAATTTAAACTTCATATAGTTTTCAATCTCTTTTTCCAAATTATCATTATCAATCAACTCTTTAATATCTAAATTTACATTTTCCTTTTCAATATCTGCAATATACCAATTACCTATTGGCATTCCTTCATCTTCAAAATAAGGGTAAAGAAAATCAAGATATTCATTTACTAACCCATCATTTGTTCTATACTCAACTCCATATAAATTATAATATTCATACAACTTTCTATGATAAAGCGAAGCCATGGAATCAATAGCAGCGTCTGTTGCTATTTGTAAATATAATCTCTGAGCATTTATTCTTGCAATTTCTGTTACTGACATTATCACAGATATTATCAAAGTTATTGCTATTACAAAGTAAACTGATACACTTCCTTTTAAACTACTTACTTCCATTAGTTATAAATACTTTCTGCTTGACTATTAATCTTTGAAAATACTGTATTAAGAAGTGAGCCAATCTTATCTTTAAATAAAAATACAAAACCAATTAATACTACTATTATAAGTACCAGTTCTATAACTCCAGCACCGCCTTCATCTTCAATTAACTCTTTAATTCCTTTTTTTACATTCAAAATTAAATATTTCATTTTTTACCCTCCTTTTTTACATACCCATAAATGCGGGTACCATTATTACTACCATTATTACAGAAAGCATAAGCATAAGTGGAAGAACTAATTTTGTAGTCGCTTCTTCACCAAGTTTCTTTGCATTCTGTTTTCTTTCGTATAATGCATCTTGCACCTCCATATTTAAAATATTTTTTAAATCTTTGTTTCCATTTTTTATGCTTTGAATAATAATGTTCAAAAATCTTGTATAGGTTCTCATATTGATATTTTTAGCCATTTCCTCATAAGCACCTATCTCACTATAACCGCTTGCTAATTTATTCTTTACAACAACCAACTCTTCATACGCAACTCTTTTCTCTTTATTCGCATCATTTTTAAATGATTTTTGATAGTTTTCAGCAAGCCTTATCATAGAATTTCTTATTGTCATCCCACTACTTACATATAAAAGTATTTTTGATATAATTTGTGTAAAATCAAGTTCTAAAAGTCGTATTCTTCTCTTTACTTTTTCCTTCTCTTTTTCTTTATCTTTTGCTTCAAGTAAAACTGCTGTTAAAATTCCAATAATAGGTAACATTAAAAATGTAAAATCTTTTCTTTCTTTATATATAACTCTAAAATCCTGAACGATTTTTGGAAGTATTATGGTATCATTATTAATAGTTTTCTTGTCACTTTCCTCTACCTCTTTATTAAATGCAACCTTAAATGATTCAATAGGGCTTAACTCTTTACTAACAACTTTTATAGGTACCATATATTTTTCTGACCTAAAGCTTCCCTCTTTATCTTTTATTTCAGTTGAAAATTGTATAAGTATGTGACCAGTACAATATTCTCTTAATTTAAAATCCTCATTATTGACATTACCATTACCATCAATTATATTTTTGTATTTTACATAATAAGCAAAATCATCATTATTAGTTTCACTGATAGTAGCAATTTCACTTGCACTACTTATTTTTTCATTTTCATATAAATCATTTTCTATATTACTTTCTGAACTTTCAGGATAAGTTTCTATAAATTGTTTTATTGATTTTGGCTCAAATGCATATGTCGCCTTTATACCATCTCCCAAATCACTTTTAAAATTGAGTTTTGAGTTAATGTTCTCATAACTTTTATTTTCATTTAACATATAAGTTAATATTTCATTAAATTTTTCTTCAAACCTTTCTATAGCCTCTTCCTTTGTATATTTCTTGCTTGATACAGAAACACTAAACTCCATATCCTTCGCCAAATTTAAAGCATCAACCTTTAAAGTATATGGAGTTTTTTGTGTCCCATATGAACCTCTCTCAATCTCATTTGGTCTTATATAGATAGAATTGCTATTCAATAGGAAAGATATTACAGCAAGGACTATGCCAGCCACTATGCAGTAAATAGAACGTTTCTTTACTTTTGAAACTCTATTTATTATTTCTTCAGTTTTCTTTTTTAATAATTCTTTTACATCCATAGTCTTTTTTTGCTCACACAGTTTATGATAATTTTTTCCTAATGGCAAGTTTCATCTTATACTTCAATATTTAATATTTTTTTAGACAAGTGAACTGAAAAGAAATAAACTGCAAGTGCGAAAGTCATAAGCAATCTCCCTTCAAGACTTGTATAAAGTGGTTTTAAAAATGAGCTTGATGAAATATTCATATATATAATAATAAGAAAAGGTAGCAAGTTCATAAGTTTTTGCTCAAATCTCTTTGAAGCAGTAACTGTATCTATCTCAATCTTAACCTCTATTTTGTCATTTATAACATTTATAGTATTACCAATAATCTTACTTATATTTCCTCCATGCTGTTTTGATATTACAAATACTTCCGAAAAATCCATTATATCTTCCATATGAGTTTTATCTGCAAATTGTTTAAATACTACATCTATAGGTTTATTTAATTTAAGTTTTGCAACTATATTTCTAAGTTCATTGACCATCATAGAATCTTTATCATGTAACATCATAAGTTCTTTAATAGACATCATAAAAGCATTTTCTACCGAATATGATGCTTCAAGAAATGATTTTAAAATTCTCAAAAAATCTTTAAACTCATTTAACAATTTTTCTTTTCGCTTTTTTATAAACTCATCTTTGTTAAAAAATGGTATAATAAAAGCAAAAGGCACAGCTAATATAAGCAAAGTAAAACTATTGTAAAATGCAATGGAGATAAGAACTATATATATAAGTGTGTTTGATGCTCCTGCAAGTAAATCTTCTAACGATAAATAATATTTATCATAATCAGATATTAAGTTTTCTCTTATTCGTAAGTGAGCCACATTTGACGAGACTTTCTCCTTTAAACTCGTAAAGTTTATTTGTTCTATAGTTTTCTTTATCAAGTTCCAAAAGTTCTGATATTTCATACACTACCCTTCTTTTATTTTTAAGTTTTGTGAGATGCACCAATATATCTATAGCACTTGATATTTGCTGTCTTATAGCAAGAAGTGGTAAATTCTCTGCCATAAGAACCATAGTCTCAAGTCTTGACAACATATCATAACTGCTATTTGCATGACCAGTAGATAGAGAGCCATCGTGTCCAGTATTCATAGCCTGCAACATATCAAGTGCCTCCTTTCCTCTTACTTCTCCAACAACTATTCTATCAGGATTCATTCTAAGGGCTGCCTTTATAAGCATAGACATATTTATTTCTCCTTCACCCTCTACATTTTTATCTCTGGTCTCAAGTGACACAAGATTTTCTACATGTGAAATATTTAATTCTGCACTATCCTCTATAGTTATTACTCTATCACTACTTGGGATATATTCTGAAAGTGCATTTAGGAATGTTGTTTTGCCAGAGCCGGTACCTCCCGATATAAAAATGTTGTAACCATTTTTAACGAGGTCTTCCAAAAATTTTGCTACTTCTACAGTTATAGAACCATACTCTATAAGTTTCTTCATAGTGATTTTTTCTGGAAATTTTCTTATAGTCACAGTAGCACCTTTTATGGCAATAGGTGGAAGGACTACATGCACTCTTGAGCCATCATAAAGTCTCGCATCCACTATCGGATTAGAAACATTAACTATACGATTTATCTTTCCAACTATTTGCTGAATTATATTTTCAAGTTGTTCTTTAGATTCAAATTTTTTATCCCACCTTTGATACTTACCATTTTTATCTATAAATATCTCATCATAAGCATTTATCATAATCTCATTTATACTTTTATCATCAAGAAGTTCAGTAAGTATGTCATAATTTTTTAGACTGTCAAATACACTCTTTCTAAGTGAGATTCTTTCTTTAAGTTTAAGTGGCGCTTCATCATTCTCTATATTTTCAATTTTCTTATCTATTGATTCTAATATTTCTTTATCATCAAGACCTACACTATCAGACAACTCATCAATCAACTGTCGCTTTATTTTATTTTTGTAATTTTCATTTTCCATTTTATTTTTCTATCTCTCATATAACTCGCAACTATAAACATATAAAAGCAAGTTATATAAGTTTTTTATTAATTCTCCTTACTTTTTAACAAATATTTACAAAATGCACTTAAATATACTTTATCAACTTTTCCTACATCAAACTCAGTGATCTTTTTATAATCAAAATGGTTCTCTGTCTTTACATATGCTTTAAACATATCTATAATTTCTTTATCTTTATCCTTCATAATTACCACACCATCAGCATCAAGTAACAAATATTGACATTTAATAAATGACATATCAGCATTTACAAATACAAAATCATAACCAAGTTTTACAATTTCTTGCACTATATTAGCAAGGTCAATATTACTTATCACATTAAAATCTTCTGGATAGGTGACTGACTTTATAAAATCTATGTCTTTTTCAGTTATAATTTCTTTCTTCAATTTTTCTTCACTTATCATATCTTCTTTATAATCAAATATGATATTGGACAGCCCCACATTTCCTTTATAGTTAGAAAACTCATCAATGTCAAGTACCAAAACTTTCTTTTTTTTTGACATAAGTTTCGCAAGTCTTTTTACTATTTCATATTTATTTTTTATATATTGAGGAGAATAATATAGAAGCATCTTACACTCTTCATTTACTTTGCCTTTATTTTTTTCAAATTTTTTATTTAAATCACTATCAATAACATCAAGAATAAGTTTTACATTTTGAAGTTTATATACATAAGTTTTCTTCCCTTCTCTTCTTAGCTTCCTATCCTTTTCATTTAAAATATAAAATGATTTAACCTTGACATCATCCAAGTTCTCTATAAAGTTTTCATTAACTACCAGACTCTCAACTTTATTTTCTTCTGCATATTTCCTCATCAATTTTAAATTTGCAAATGTTAAAAAAGTATATTTTTTTCCATATAGTTTATTTGCTTGATTACAAAACTTTTTACTATAGACTGGATCATCATCCATCACCATTATTATTTCTTTCATAATTCACTCCTGATTATCCTTTTCTTAAAAGTAAAAATGCAATGTATCCAAAAAATGTCATAAGTGCCAAAGGCACTTTCTTTATACCACTCACCAAAGGGATAAGGCTTATAAACATTGATATAAAACATATGCTCAATGCATAATTTGGTCCAGTTGCCAGTACGATAACGGCAAATAGTTTAAAATCACCACCTTCACACTTTACAATCTGCCGTAATGGAATATACATGCCAGCTGTTATTCCTGCCAAAATTATTGTATGAGCACTTATGGGAATAGCACTAATTAAGTAAATTACATATGTACTAACTGCCCAAGCAAGTAGTATTATGTTAGGAATTATATAAATCTTATAGTCAACATATCCCAAGATAGAAAGTGATATAATGTTAAGTAGCATCAACAATTTACCTTCTCCTTTAATAATTATTTTTTTTAATACTTGATATTTGTACAAAGACAAAAAACCAAAAGTTTTATAAAGCATTTTTTGTCACTACACTGCATTTGCAAAAATAGTAATCATTTTTTTTTAATATTTTAAGTCCTACTATTAGATATTATTCTATTTTCACTGTCATTTTTGTCAAAAAATTGCATATTATAAGCATTTTTAAAATATTAACAAAATAATTTTCCCCTTCAAATTATAATTATAATTTGCTAAATTCTTATTTTTTTAGTATTATAGTTAGGGTGAATATTATTCACTAATAGGAGGTCATATGTCAGAAAACAAAAATCCAAATCATACAAATAATAGAAGTAGCTTCACAAGTAAAGCAGGCTTTGTGCTTGCCGCCGCAGGTTCAGCAGTAGGTCTTGGCAATATATGGAGATTTCCATACTGCACTGCAAAATATGGCGGTGGTATATTCTTATTAACATATCTTATTTTAGGTTTAACATTTGGTTTCTCACTTATGGTTGCTGAAATAGCAATTGGTAGAAAAACAAGACTTAGTGCTATAGGTGCATTTAATAAATTAAATCCAAAATTTTCATTTATAGGTAATCTTGCATCTATTATTCCTATAATCATTACTCCATATTATGCAGTAATCGGAGGATGGGTATTAAAATTTTTATGGTCATATATAACTATGCCTGCAAATGCAGTAGCAACAACTAACGAAATGGGGCTTACAACATTTGAACAACTAATTACATCTTCTGCAGAACCTATATTTTGGTTTTTATTATTCTTAGGAGCAACAATTATAATCATTATAGTCGGTGTTGAAAAAGGAATCGAAAAATCAAGCACAATTCTTATGCCAATACTTATTATACTTATAGCAGCTGTTGCAATATACACATGCACATTACCTGGAGCAATAGAAGGAATTAAATTTTATCTCATACCAAAAACAGATAGTTTTTCTGCTAAAACTATACTTGCAGCTATGTCTCAACTTTTTTATTCACTTTCACTTGCTATGGGAATAATGATTACTTATGGTTCATATATGAAAAAAGAAATAAATA
>CADCOW010000117.1 GCA_902803205.1 uncultured Eubacteriales bacterium
ACTTCGCCATCATTGCAGAAAACGGGAGCCTGCTCCAAGTGTTTTCTTGAGCGAGGCATAAGCCTAACAACAAACATTTAGTAGTATTGTATGATTGGATATTATCCGTTATCATGTAGGGGAGGATAATATCCTCCCCTACGAGAATAAATATTGTAGCCACATGTAGGGGTGAAGTTTCATTTGCAAACCGTAGCGGCGGATATCATCCGCCCACATATAGCAAATCGTAGGGGCGGATATCATCCGCCCACATGTAGCAAACCGTAGGGGTGGATATCATCCACTAATATGTAGTAATCCGTAGGGGTGGATATCATCCGCCCGAAATCTTTAAGATAAGGTCGTAAGTAATAAATTATGAGAAAGAGCACAAGAATAGTTAAGAGAACTTTGGCACTATTTTTAGTTGTGCTTATGAGTATAAATTCATTTGGAGCAGTTGTAAGCGATAATGATGGTTCAGCCTTTATCACAAAAGCTGAATTTGACAGTCTAAAAAATAACTTCCAGAGTCAGATAGACCAATACAATACGAGTATTGACAGTAAGATTGATGGTGCGATAGCAAGTTATTTGGCTGGGATAAATTTGGCTAAGCAACAAACTAAAAGTATTATATATAATGATTGGACTGATGTGTCAATGATCAGTGGTAGCCTACAAAATGAGTATATAGTTCCTAATATTGATATAAACTTTATGTTTGGTATGTTGTTGCATGAGAGTGAAGACCTTGGAGATGCAGCTGACCAGTATCAAGCAGTTACACATGCTGTTAGAGGTATGTATGCAAATGATTGGACATCGGTTGATACTTGCCATAGAAATGTTGTAACATCTGATGGGGCAACATATGCAACTTATGGAAAATTTTATTGGACGGGTCGTGCTTTACGTTGGTGTGATGTATATAATATTAGCAGATGTGTGGACTGGTCACATCCGACAAAGTTTTGGTATGGATTAGATCGACCTGATTTGTGTACTCAAAATATAACACTTAGAGATTTTACAACCTTTGTTGGGCTTAATGCATGGTATGACAGCTGGGAAAATGTTAGAAGTGCTGTATGGAAAATAACTTATCTTAACGAATCAAAAAATAAGGCTACTGGAGAAATTATGAGAGCCGAGACTTATACATTTACAGATACTCAGTTGCGAGACCAATGGTCTCCAAGAGTTGAACTTGCTTATAAAGATGGTAAGCAATATGATTATACTCATATTGTAGCATATGATGGAGATGATGAATGGCGTGTAGCTCATAAGGACTGGACACAACTTTTGAGTACTGATACAAAGTCCACTATAACACCAAAGACAGTACATGAGGCAATGACTATCAATGCAAAAGGTCGTTATGGTGGATGGGCATTTCATACAGCCGCTACTGATAAAGCAAGTGTACCAAGAGGTATTGCAGATATGCCTACACAATTTACTAAAAGTGAAGCGACAAAATTCCCAACTCTCGGACTTATTCCTCGTGCTGTCACAGCTAATGAAATTTATCAAGTAGATAAAGATTTAAATGTTGATGTTACAGATAAAATTTCAGTAAAAAAAGAAAAGGAAACCTTAGAAAAAGGATTTGCATTACTTGGAGGAGAAATAGGAGCAAAAATAGTTTGGGAACCAACATTTTCTTACACTCATGTACATAATACAGCAGATACTTATGTAGATAATAGTCATGAGGTTGATATTTATTTATCAGATGGTCCGTTTACCAATAAAGTTAGTACATCAAAATTGATTAAAGTAAAAGTTGATGATGGGACAACAGAAAAAAATTATGCAACCACAACAAATAGAAAATGTAAAATTAGTTTTGAAATGCCATCAACTGGAATAGTTTATGCAAAATGGGTACCACATAATGAAACAACATATTTGGATAGTGATTGGATTATAACATTAGATGTAGAAAAATGTAAAACCTATATGTATCAAGTTGATAATTAGTTGTTTTGATAAATTTTGGGCTGAGATATAGAATTTAAAAATTAGGGACACTTTCTGGTGTCCCTTTTAATTTTGACTTTATCTAATAAATGATTTTATTGAAAAAAAAGAGATGATTATGGTATAATTATATTTAAATAATTGGGAGGTATGATATGGCAGGATTAAATGAAACAGCAAATGCTGATAGGCTTCACATTGGTTTTTTTGGATGTAGAAATGCTGGTAAATCAAGTGTTGTAAATGCAGTGACAAATCAAGAAATAGCCGTAGTTTCTGATGTAAAAGGCACAACTACAGACCCAGTACAAAAGGCTATGGAGTTATTGCCACTTGGACCAGTTGTAGTAATAGATACTCCAGGATTTGATGATGATGATAAACTTCTTGGAGAAAAGAGAGTTGAGAGAGCAAAAAAGATTTTAAATAAATCTGATATTGCTGTTCTTGTTGTATCATCTGTTGAAGGTATAAATAAGTATGATGAAGAACTACTTACTATTTTTAAAACTAAAGATATACCATTTGTTATAGTATTTAATAAGAGTGATTTAATAGACGATGATAGAAAAAAACAGTTATTAGATAATATTAAAAATAGTGACTTGTTAAAATCCACTTCTTCTGATACAAAAAATAAAAATGTATTGTTTGTAAGTGCTGTTAAAAAAGAAGGAATAGAAGAATTAAAAAATTATATAGGCACACTTAAACCTGATGATTCAAATAAATCATTACTTAATAAAATAGCAAATAAAAATGATTTTATCGTTTTAGTTACTCCTATAGATGAATCTGCACCAAAGGGAAGAATGATACTCCCACAAGTTCAGATGATTAGAGATGTCCTAAACCATGATGCATATTGTATAGTGACAAAAGAAACAGAACTTAAAAGTGTTTTAGAAAATGCAGGTCGAAAACCAAATTTTGTTATTACAGATAGTCAAGTTTTTAAACTTGTAGATAGCATAGTACCAAGTGACATACCTCTTACATCATTTTCAATATTGCTTGCAAGATACAAAGGTTTTTTAAGTACTGCTGTAAAAGGTGTAAAAGCAGTTGATACACTTAAGACTGGTGATACAGTTCTTATAGCAGAAGGGTGTACTCATCATAGGCAGTGTTATGATATAGGAACATATAAGATACCTAAGTGGCTTAAAGAGAGAACAGGTGCAGATTTAAAACTTGAAACCTCATCTGGTACTGAGTTCCCAGAAGATTTATCAAAATATAAAATGATTATTCATTGTGGTGGGTGTATGACTCCTGATAGAGAGATGTTATATCGTATGAAGTGTGCAAATGATGCAAATATTCCATTTACAAATTATGGAATATTTATAGCATATGTAAATGGAATTTTAGAGCGAAGTATAAAACATGTACCGCTTGAAGATTAAAATAATAAAAAAGGGTTCTTAATTATATAAAGAACCCTTTTTAAATATGATATTATTATTTATTATAAGTTTTGAATTTTAGTATTTCCTAAACTTTTTTTATTCTTTTCAAGTTCATCAAGTTTTATTTTTTTCTCCATTTCTATAACACTTTGAGGATATATTGCTTCGTTTAAACAGGCTCCTATAAATACAAGATTGATACAGACAAAAAGCCAAAGTAGGGCTATGATTATGCCTGTAAGTGAACCATATACATTTGTGCTTATAGGGTGCGAAGTATAATAGTTAGAGAATAATCGTGAAATCACCAGCCAAGTAAATGTTGCAAATATAGACCCATAAATATTTTTTAGCATATGTCTTTGGAAGTTTGAACAACAAGTGTATAAAGACATAGTCAAAACTATAAGAAGTATACTTATTGCAAGATACCTATAACTTAAAATTTGAGATATTACATTTGCTGCAAAAGGGAAATATTTAACTGCATAATTGAGAATCATTTTCCCAAGAATGAAAAACAAAAGTGTTAAAATGACAGTAGAATATAATACAAAAATATTAAGTATAGTCATAATTTTTATAAGTGCATAATTGCTTGTTCTCGTTATATAATGTACTTTTTTAATTCCAACAATAAATGCAAAAAGACAAGTAGAACCTGAGATTAAAGCAGTTATTATGTTGACATATAATACATTGGAAGTAGAAAGTTCTCTTGCCATATTCATAACATATCTGACTACTTCTAAAACATATGGTATATTTGGAAACAATAAATTTATCTGTTTCGCGATATCTTCAGCACGGATAGAAGGTATAAGCGATATGGTAGAAAATAAAAGCATAAAAAGTGGTATTGCAGAAATTATCATAAAGAATGATGTGCTTGCTGCATATATTGGCAAGTCACTATATAAATATAGTTTTATAGTTTTTACTATAACCTTTAATACATTTACGACTGGCTTTGGCCAAGAATCATTAATTTTCTTTTTTAATTCTTTAAAATTCATTTTAATAGCAAAAGATATGAAAGATTATTTTGCAAGTCTTAAAGTTTCTCTTGCAATCATTAATTCTTCATTAGTTGGCATTAAGAAAACTTTTATTTTTGAATCATCAGTTGAAATGAGTGTTGCTTTACCACGCACATTATTTCTTTCTTTATCAAGTTTAACTCCAAGGAATTCTAATCTTTTGCATATATTTTCACGGATGCTTATATCATTTTCACCGATACCTGCTGTAAATGCTATAGCATCACAACCACCGAGCGCTACCATATATGCACCGATATATTTTCCTATTCTATATTGCATAACTTCAAATGCTCTTATAGCACCTTTGTCACCTTTCTTAACACCTTCTTCTACATCTCTACAGTCAGATGAGATACCACTTAAACCAAGAAGACCTGATTTTTTATTTAAAATATTGAGCATTTCGTTTATATCTATTTTTTCTTTATTACATATAAATTGAAGAACTGCTGGATCAACATCACCAGAGCGAGTACCCATTACAAGACCTTCAAGCGGTGTAAGTCCCATAGAAGTGTCAACACATTTGCCTCCGATAGATGCAGATATTGATGCACCATTACCAAGATGGCAAACTATTACTTTTGCATCTGGCTTAAGGTTACCAAACTTTATAACTTCTCTTGATACAAACATATGACTCGTACCGTGGAAACCATAACGACGAATAGAATATTTCTCATAGTATTCGTAAGGTATAGCATAGAGATAAGCCTTCTCTTCCATACCCATACCAAAGGTTGTATCAAATACAACTACATTCTTTTTACCAGGAGCATTTTTCTCACATGCTTCTATACCCATAAGATTTGCTGGATTATGAAGAGGACCAAGGTCAAAACATTCTTTTATAACATCCTTTACATGCTGGTCAACAAGTGTAGATTCAGTAAGTTTAATACCTCCATGGAGAACTCTATGTCCGATAGCAGATATATCATCAAGAGATTTAACAACTCCATGTATAGAGTCTGTTAATGCACTAAACATTGCATTTGCAGCTGCAACATGATCTTTCATAGGCTTATCAACTACATAATCCTCTTTCCCAGGAACCTTGTGTGTTAATTTTGAGCCATCAATTCCTATTCTTTCTACAAGACCTTTTGCGATGACTTCTTCATTATCCATATTGATAAGTTGATATTTAAGAGATGAAGAACCACAGTTTACAACTAAAATATTATTCATAAGAAACTCCTTAATATATATTTATATGAAATAAATCATACCAGTTTAATTATAAACGAATAGTTAGATTTTCGCAAGATAAAAATATACTTTTTGCTAAATATGTGGTATAATAATTTTGCACTTTGGACTTGTTAAGTAGATATTATAGTGTAAGGTGTTTTTGTTTTGGAGGCTAATTATAATGAAAATTGGAAATTATGATTTGATAACAATAGTTGTTCCTATTATGGGGACTAATTGTTATTTTTTAATTAAAGATAAAGATGCTATACTAATTGATGCAGCAGGTGATGGAGTAGAACTTTATAACTATGTAAATAATAACAATTTGAACCTTAACACAATACTACTCACTCATGGTCATTTTGATCATATAGAAGCTCTTGATTTATTTCATGAAAAGTTTAAGAGTGTTCCTATATATGCATTTGAAGGTGAAAAAATAGTTATTGAAGATATGCATAATAATCTTATGGATCATAGGTTAAAAACTGAAACAGAAAAGGCTATTACTTATGTAAAAGATGGGAGCATACTAAATGCACTTGATCTTCAAATTGAATTAATAAATACTCCAGGACATACTATAGGGTCAAGTTGTTATTATGTGAAAGAGTTAAATATTTTATTTTCAGGGGATACTCTATTTTGTGAAACCTATGGTAGAACTGATTTGCCTACAAGTGATACAAAGGCAATAGTTAGGAGCATAGCAAATAAACTTATGAAGTTAAATGATGAGGTAGAAGTATTCCCAGGACATGGTTTTAGGACAAGTATAGGCCATGAAAGAAATAATAATGAGATAATGCGAGATTATGTAATAGAGTGGGCTGAAAAAGAGTAATGTAACAATGAGAATAAAATGAATTTTTTAGAATTTATTTGAATTTGTGCAAGCACATTGAATATGTACAATAAAAATAAAATAAAAAAATTATAAATTTATTATTTCTATTGATTTTATATTGAAAATGTGATAGTATTTGTTATGTATGGTATAACCATTATGCCATAGTATATATGTTGCAGATTTCTAATTTTTATCTGACTTATGTCAAATGAAGGGGAATATGTATTTTAATTTTCATAGTCAATTAAATGCTAATGTTGATACGGCGTCTAATTGCAACAAAAAAAATAATATTGGAATTTCTGTTTGTAGTCCTATTGCTACATTAGGATGTTGTTTATTTATATTTAATTTTTAAGTTATGCCTTTGCTTTGTTGCAAAGGTTTTTTAATACTATTAATTAAAGAAAAATTTTATGGAGGTGCAAAATGGCTGAGATGTATGACGTAATAATTATTGGAGCTGGTCCTGCTGGACTTGCTGCTGGACTTTATGCTGGAAGATCAAGACTTAAAACATTAATTATTGAAAAAGGTCAAGATGGTGGACAAATTGCTATAACAAATGAGATTGAGAATTATCCTGGAGCTATGCTTGAAGGTGAGTCAGGTCCAAGTCTCATAAAGAGAATGACTGAACAAGTAGCAAAGTTTGGTGCTGATAGAGTATCAGATATGGTTAAGAGCGTAGACTTAAAAGGTGATGTAAAAAAAATTGAGTGTAGCAAAGGAACTTATGAATCAAAGGCAGTTATAATTGCTACTGGTTGTTTCCCAAAACCAATCGGATGTAAGAACGAGGGACAATATGTTGGAAAGGGAATTTCATTCTGTGCAACATGTGATGCTAACTTTTATCAAGACCTTGAAGTGTATGTAGTAGGTGGAGGAGATTCTGCTGTTGAAGAAGCTATGTATCTTACAGGATTTGCAAGACATGTAACTATTATACATAGAAGAGATGAACTCCGTGCTGCAAAGTCAATTCAAGAGAAAGCATTTAAAAATGAAAAACTTTCATTTATGTGGGATACTGTAGTTGATGAAGTTGGCGGAGATGAGATTATGCAATACATGATAGTTAAGAATGTAAAGACTGGTGAAACAAAGAGAATTGAAGCTGACCCAGATGATGGAATATTTGGACTTTTTGGATTTATAGGATATAATGCAAACTCTGAACTCTTTAAAGGAGTAATAGATATGGATGAGGGTGGCAATATTTTAACAGATGAAAATATGCATACCAATATTCCTGGAGTATTTGCAGCAGGTGATATAAGAAAGAAGAGTTTGAAACAAGTTGTAACAGCTGCAGCAGATGGTGCTATCGCAGCTATGCAAGCAGAAAAATTTATCAATGCATAATAATTTAATTATAGGAGGAAAATAAAATGTTAGAAGTTAATAAGGAAACATTTGAACCTGAAGTTTTAAAAGCAACAGGAAAAGTATTTGTAGATTTTTATGGAGATGGATGTGTACCATGTGCAGCACTTATGCCACATGTTCATGAATTCGCAGAGAAGTATGGCGATAAGATGAAATTCTGTGCACTTAACACAACTCAAGCAAGACGTCTTGCTATAAGTCAAAAAATTTTAGGACTTCCTGTTATGGCTATTTATGAAAACGGTGCTATGATTGATTCAGTAGTTAAAGATGATGCTACAGTAGAGTCAATTGAAGCTATGATAAAAAAGCATATTGCTTAATAACATTGGAAGGAAATCATTATGAAAAGTGTAATTAAAGGAACAGGATATATATTAGCTCATACTCCTGATATGGTATTTTACAATGGTTCTACTCAAACAACTGAGAGAATCGTTAATCCTGATAGTGAATATTTAAAAGAGTTACCAAAACATCTTAGAAATTATGATCAAGCTGTATCATATTGGCCACATCAAGTATATATTGGAAATAAAACTCCAGAAGAACTTGCTAATACTCCTGAGCCATATTATGATAAGACTTGTGATTGCAAAGAGAGATATGGTAAGTATGGTGAGATAATACCAGAAGATGAGTTTTATTTACTTATGCAAGCATCTGATGTATTTGATTTAGTAATGCTTGATAAAAATTTTGTAAGTAAAACAAAAGATAAATTTGCTAAAGACCCTTATATAGACGAGACAATAGTTGCAAGAGTTAAAGAAGGTTTTGATTTAGCAGAAATTGAGAAATGTGTAAAAGATGAACACGCTGAAGGATTATACATAGATTTTAAACTTGTTGGTTGTGTAAAAAAAGCACATGATGTTGACCCAAACTTTTCAGCTCATGTTATTCATGAAAATTTAGTAGCAAAAGCATCATCAGTTCTTGCTCTTATAGCTGGTGTAAAAAATGCTGGCATAGATAAGGGAGATGTAGATTTTGTTATAGACTGCTGTGAAGAAGCGTGTGGAGATATGCTTCAACGTGGTGGTGGCAACTTTGCAAAAGCTGCAGCTGAAATTGCAGGTCTCAATAATGCAACTGGTGCAGATACAAGAGGTTTCTGTGCTGGACCATCACATGCTATCATAGAAGCTGCATCACTTGTTGCAGCAGGTACATATAAAACTGTAGCTGTAACAGCTGGTGGATGTACTGCTAAACTTGGTATGAATGGTGTAAATATAGTTAAGAAAGGTCTTCCTATCATGGAA
>CADCOW010000118.1 GCA_902803205.1 uncultured Eubacteriales bacterium
GATACATCTTTATGAACTTTTTTACCTTTTAATATTGATGCAACTTTTGCTAAATCACTTAAACTTGAATTTGTACAACTACCTATCAATACTTGGTCAACTTTTATATCTTTTAGTTCTTTCACACTTTTCACATTATCAGGTGAATGTGGGCATGAAGCAAGTGGTTCTATATCATTTAAATCTATACTTATGTTTTCATCATATATACAGTCATCATCTTTTGACAACTCTACAAAATCTTTTTCTCTACCTTGAAGTTTTAAAAACTCTAAAGTTTTTTCATCGGATGGAAATATAGATGTAGTAGCTCCAAGTTCTGCTCCCATATTGCAGATTGTTGCACGTTCTGGCACACTTAAATTTTTTATTCCATCACCATAATATTCTATAATTTTATTTACTCCACCTTTTACAGTAAGCATCTTTAAAATATAAATAATTATATCTTTTGCTGATACACCAGATTTTAATTTTCCTTTTAACTCAACTCCTACAATCTTTGGTTTTACTATAGCATACGGCATACCAGCCATAGCACATGCTACATCAAGACCACCAGCACCAATTGCTATCATACCCATACCACCTGCAGTAGGAGTATGAGAATCAGAACCTATCAAAGTTTTAGAAGGCACATCAAATCTTTCAAGTTCTACTTGATGGCAAATACCATTTCCAGGTTTTGAAAATACTATGCCATATTTATTCGCAACTGTCTGCAAAAACTTATGGTCATCTGCATTCATAAAACCATTTTGCAAAGTATTGTGGTCAACATATGAAACTGATAACTCTGTCTTTACTTTATCAACTCCCATCTGCATAAACTCAAGATAAGAAAGAGTTCCGGTAGCATCTTGAGTTAAAGTATAATCCATCTTAATATTCATCATATTACTTTTTTCATCATATGATACAAGATGTGCATCCAATATTTTATTTGCTAATGTTTTTCCCATATATATACCTCTACAATATTTTACCACAAAACTATATATTATAAAAGAAAAAGAGCGGTTATATCCGCCCCTACGACTACCCCTATAACTAAAATTCTTTTAATATATCTTCTGTCCTACTTACACCAAATCTTCTTGCTCCTACAGCATATAAAGCCTCTACATCAGATTTATTTTTTATCCCACCAGCAGCCTTTATCTTACAAACATTGCCGACTACTTCTTTCATTAGTTTCACATCTGATACAGTTGCTCCAGTTGGTGCAAATCCAGTAGATGTTTTTACAAAATCAACTCCTATCTCTTTACATATCTCGCATACTTTTCTTTTTTCCAAATCAGTAAGATACGCATTTTCAATTATAACCTTTAATATTTTATTATGCCAATTTACTGTTGTATAAATTTCTTTTATCTCTTGTTTTACATAATCATAATTTTTATCTTTGAGTGCGGCAACATTTATAACCATATCAATTTCATCTGCACCATTACTTATTGCATCTTTAGTTTCAAATAATTTTACTTCTTTAGTATTTTGTCCAAGAGGGAAGCCTATTACTGTGCAAACCGACACACCTGTTCCTTTTAAATAATCACTTGCATATTTTACATAATATGGATTAATACACACAGAAGCAGTGCCATTAATTTTCGCAAATTCTAAAATCCTATCAACTTTATCTTTAGTTGCGTCTGCTTTAAGTATTGTGTGATCAACCATTTTTAAAAAATTATATTTATCCATTTTTCTCCTCTTTGCTTATTAAAGCCTATATATATATATATATAAGTTTTATAGTTTATTTATTTTTCAAACCATTCTCTATTCAATTCTTTCTTTCTTACATTAGAAATATTTATATAATTATGTTCAAATTCTTTTTTATTTTGAGTTGCAATATATGTAAGTATCACTCCAACAAAATATAAAATTATACTTGATAAATATATAAACATACTTACTATAAGTGTAGGTATTTTTGGCACAAGACCAGTTTCTTTAAATGTTATAATTATAGGTACAAAAAATATAGTTGCAACAACAAATAGCAAAAATGCCAAAATAGTAAAAAATTCCATTGGCTTATAATCTCTATACAATTTAATAATAGTAAATATAACTTTTATTCCATCTGGTATAGTATTTAATTTTGATGTTGAGTTCTCTATTCTATCTTTATAATTTACTTTTTTGTTTATAATATTAAAATTATGGTAAATTGCATGTATAGTCATCTCAGTTTCTATCTCAAAACCTGTTGTGAGTATAGGAAATGTTTTTACAAAATCATACGAAAAACATCTATAACCTGTCATTACATCTTTAATATCTGAATTAAATATTTTGTTTATAAAAAACCGAACAAATGTATTGCCAAAGTTGTGAAACTTTCTTTTGTTTTCAGTAAAGTATGTAGAAGATAGTCTATCACCTATTACCATATCATAGTTTTTATCTATAACCAAGTCAACCATATCTTTTACACTCTGTAAGTCATAAGTATCATCTGCATCTACTATCACATAACAAAGTGCATCTATTTCTCTAAACATAGTCCTAACTACATTGCCTTTTCCTTGCTTATGTTCATATCTAACTATAGCACCTGCACTTTTTGCAATTTCTGCACTTTTATCAGTTGAATTATTATCATATACATAAACACTTGCTTCTTTTAAATATTTTTTTGCATCTTCTACGACTTTTTTTATAGTCAGTTCTTCATTATAACATGGCACTAAAACCACCACTTTTTCCATTTACTATTCTGCTCCTTTATATGTCCTTTATGAATATTCTCATCATTACAAATTTTAAAACTATTGTTCTTTTAGCACCATTTTTTCATCATCCCAATTAACTTCATATATATATTTTTGATTTTCTAAACGACCATCAAATACATCTGAAAACCTATCATAAAATTCATCACCACAGTTTTCAAAGTAGATATAATCATAATTTTTTAATACCGATTTCAGTTCCTCACTTGTATAAGTTGTTTCATAATAATTATCTTTTCCAACCACAAGTGTGTCAAAATGCCTATCATTGAAATAAATATAATTAAGTATAATTGCTGTTATTGGTTCACCATATTCCCGTGCAATAAGTATATTAGCGTTATTTTTAGTCATATCAACTTTTCTCAATAGTTCTTGATTATTATATTCAAAAGAATCTTTATATTTCTTTCTCATATATTGATATTTTTGTTTAGAAATCAATATACTTACCATAAGAATCATAATCATACAATAAACTAATATTAACCATTTATTGACAATTAAATTACAACTTATTGCTTCTTTAATCATAAAATATCCAATGATCATTGGAACAGAAACAGCGTAAGATGACAAATATCTCCAAATAGATGCAAGAGTAGTTGCTTCATACGCAGGAAAACAAAACAAATATAAGCAAAGCAATGTAAATGTATATATGAGAAAACCAAGTATACTAATTACAGAAAATACTACAAGCTTCATCCCATATTTCTTATACAACATAATATTTAAAAATATGTATCCAAATATAAATAACAAAACCCATTGATAATACTTTAAATATATTGCTTGACCATGTATTAAATAATTTAAAAAATTTCTAAATGTTTCTTGTTGATAATCAAGTCCACCGTGTTTGAATAAAATATTTATCAACTCACTTACAGACACCTTTGTATCTATATCAAATTGATCGGTAACTCCATAGTATCTAACGAATATATACCATACAGCAAGTAAAAATATTGGAAGTGCCAATAACACTATATATTTTATAATTTTGTGAAGATTTTTAATATCTTTAAAATTTAATACTACTATTGTAAAAAATGCACCAAAGAATAAAGCTATCCCATATTGTTTGACAAGCGCAAGTGCTATACTAACCATAAGATAATCAAAACATTTAAAATTATCATCAATATCAAAGTTATAACTTTTAATCATAAGTGTTGCAAACAATAACCCCAATGTATGATCTGGCAAGATTCTTGTCAGTGGATTAAATGAGCATATCCTAAATAAACAAATATAGCCTATAAATATAGTTAGAATATAAAATACTTTTTTAGATATTTTATACTCTTTTAAATAATCTATCATAGGAAATGACATTGATAACACCAATACTATTTGAGCTCTATACAAAACGGGAGCATTGATGTTTTTTTCAATATTTGCAAAAATGTATTGTAACATTGCTTGTAATGGTGGATATGATATATGAAAATTAGCTATATGACCTTCTGTAAAATAAAATTTATTTCTCACAAACATATCTTTTACATGTGGTGCCCAATGACTCCATTCATCTATATGATCTAAATATGCTTCCCTTGTATAAATTAAAATCAGAAAATATATTAATATAAATATCAATACACTTTCATCATGTAAAATGACTTTAAAACTATCTTGCATGCTTTTATAATTTATTATAAGTAATATTATATAAATAATAGTAAATAAATATAAAGCGCCCATTCCTATAAGCAAATTATCTAAAAAACCCGATAGATAAACTATTACTATCATAAATATTATACTTGGTAATATTGCTTTTGCAAATGTTGTTTTAAAAATTGTGGCTATTATCAAAGTACAAATTATAATCATTATACAAGGAATTAAAAACATACTTACCTCTGCATCTTGTCAAATGGTATTCCAGATGCTCTTGGTGCTGCTGACTTCTTTGAAGTAAATATGAGCACAAGCACTGTTGCTATATATGGTATCATCTTATATATATAACTTTGTATATTTAAGTTAAATAAGAAAGGTATACTTGTGTAACTGTTTGATAACGCTTTCATAAATCCAAAAAAGAATGAAGCAAGTAATATATATTTTGGTTTCCATTGACCAAAAATAAGAACTGCTATTGCAAGGAAACCATAGCCTGATACATCAGCATTATAGTTGGTTGATGTTGGAACTACAAATACAAGTCCGCCAATACCAGCAAGCGCTCCTGAAATCATAACTCCGGCATATTGTATAAGTTCAACCTTTATACCTGCTGTATTTGCAGCATGAGGATTTTCTCCACAGGCACGAAGCCTAAGTCCAAACTTTGTTTTATACAATACTATACTTGATATAATAAGTATAAGTATACCTATATATGTGGTAATATATGTATTTTTAAATAACATATCACCTATGATTGGTATTTTAGATAAAATTGGCACTTCAGTTATTCTATATGTATTAGTAAATTCTATTTGTTGGATGTTTTTTCCAATTGTAATACTGTTTATAATTCTTGCTGTAAATATAGCAAATGCTGGTGCAAACATATTGAGTGCTGTTCCAGAAATTGTCTGATCTGCTTTAAGATTGATAGCAGCAAGAGCATGGAATAAACTATAAACCAAACCTGTAACTGCTGCAATAAGTATAGCTATAATAAGTTGCATATTACCTGACATAAAACTTCTTGTCAAATTTAAAAACAATATACTGGTAAATGCCCCCATAAGCATAAGTCCTTCAAGTGCAATATTAACAACTCCTGACCTTTCTGAAAACATACCGCCAAGGGCTACTATAAGAAGTGGTATCATAAAAAGTAATGTTTGTTGTATTAAGAAAATCAATATATCCATATACTATGCACCCTCCTCTTTATTATTTTTATCTCTTACTTCTGCATCGTGTAATGCTTTTTGAACTTCAATTAATTCTCTCTCAGGAGGTTTTTTTGAAAACTTTGACAAAAGCATTTTTATAATAAGTGCAAATGCCGAGAAGTAAATTATTATTGCTATAATTATATCTATTATCTCTTTTGAGAAATGGAATAATTGAAGGTAAAATCCACCTGCATATAGGTAAGCAATAAACAATCCACTAAATATAATTCCTATAGGATTGCTTACACCAAGCAGTGCTACTGAGATTCCATTGAACCCTTCAGCAGGTATAACATCTTTTATCTCAATATGTCTTCCTGTTCCTGAAAGAAGCATTATACCACCAGCAAGTCCAGCAATTGCTCCAGCAATAACCATAGAGAGAACTATAGATCTATTTTCATTTATACCAGCATAGCGACTTGCAACTTTATTAAGTCCACATGCTTTAAGTTCATATCCAAATGTAGTCTTTTCTAATATTATATAAAGAAGTATTGCAACAATAATTGCTATAACGATTCCACTATTTACGGAAGAACTTGATATAACTTCTTTTCCACCCTTTATGCTTATATCAGCAAATATTTTATCAAGTCCAAGTTTTGGTATGGTTGCAGATTTTGGTATATCAGCAGATTCATTTCTCAAATTGTTAAATAATAATTTATTTCCTTTTATAGTCATATTAACAAAGAAAAGTGAAATGTAATTAAGCATTATACAAGAAATAACCTCATTTACATTAAAATATGCTTTAAGAATTCCTGGAATTGCTCCCCACAAAGCTCCGAGAAGTGTTGCGAAAAGAAGTCCTACTATCCACTGAACTGGTCCAAGTTGCTTACAAGTTAAACCTATAAGAACTCCACCAAATGCTCCCATCAAAAACTGACCAGAACCACCTATATTAAAAAGTCCTGTTTTAAATGCAAATCCTACTGATAAACCACATAATATAAGTGGAGTAGCATAATATAACACTTCTCCTATGCCTTTCATTCCATGAGTTATAGAGCCAGTAAGTATAGTTCCAAATCCTGCGATTGCTTCACTTGGATTTGAAATACATAAAATTATAAATCCAAAAACAAGTCCACATAATATTGCTGCTATTGAAGAAATAAACGGTGTTAAGTCTTTTTTCTTATTCATACTATGCCACCTCCTGATACATTTTAATCATTTCTTCTTCGGTCATTCGTTTTCCACCTGCCATATAAAGTCCAAGTTCATTTAAATCAAGATTCTTTATATCTACAAATTCACCGACTATCTCACCTTCAAACATAACAAGTATCCTATCTGCAAGATTCATAACTTCTTCAAGTTCAAATGATACAAGTAAAACTCCTATTCCCTTATCACGAAGTTTTACTATATTTTTATGAATATATTCTATAGCCCCAACATCAAGACCACGAGTAGGCTGAACAGCTATCATAAGTTTATGTTCTTTTGTCATCTCTCTTGCTATTATTATTTTTTGTTGATTACCACCAGACATATCACGAACTTTACTGTATGGCCCACTAAGACTTCTTATATCATATTCATCTATAAGTTTTGTTGTATATTCATTTATATTTTTTTCATTTAAAAAACCATTCTTAGAAAACTTATCTTCAAAATACTCTTGAAGAACCATATTTTTTTGCATATCATAGTCAAGTATAAGTCCATCTCTATGTCTATCTTCTGGGATATGTGATATGCCATGTGTATTCTTAAATCTTATGGATTTATTGGTATAATCTTTTCCATCTATAACTATAGTTCCTGATTTTATTTTCTTTATACCTGTTATGCCTTTTATTAATTCTGACTGACCATTTCCATCTATTCCTGCTATACAAACTATCTCACCTGCTCGAACTGTAAAACTAACATTGCTTACTTTATCTTTATGACCCTTTTCACCTGCTATAGTCATATGGCGAACTTCGAGAACCTTTTCGCCTATTTTTGCAGGTGCTTTGTCAACTTTTAAGTTGACTTTTCTACCAACCATCATCTCTGACATTTCTTCTTTACTTACAGATGCTACATCAACAGTTTTTATAAGTTTTCCTTTTCTAAGAATTGAACATCTATCAGCAACTTCTTTTATCTCATCCAGTTTATGTGATATAAATAAAATTGATTTTCCTTCTGCTTTAAGATTTTTAACAATAGTCATAAACTCTTGTATTTCTTGTGGAGTTAAAACTGCAGTAGGTTCATCAAAAATCATTATATCATTATTTCTATAAAGCATTTTAAGAATCTCTGTTCTTTGTTGCATACCTACTGTTACATCTTCAATTTTAGCATCTAAATCAAGATTGAATTGATATTTATCACAAAGTTCTTGAACTCTCTTTCTCGCATCAGAAAGTTTTAATATACCAAATTTTGTTTCTTCTACTCCAAGAACTATGTTTTCTAATATAGAAAAATTATGAACTAATTTAAAATGTTGGTGTACCATACCAATACCTAATTTATTGGCAGTTACAGCATTGTCAATTACTTCTTTTTTTCCATTTACATAAATCTCACCACTATCAGCCTTATAAAGTCCAAATAAGACATTCATAAGTGTAGATTTACCTGCTCCATTTTCACCGAGAAGAGCATGAACCTCACCTTTTCTAAGTTGCAAAGTCACATCATCATTTGCAATTTTACGAGCAAATGAAAGTGTGATGTGTCTCATTTCAATTGCATATTCTGACATATATTCTCCTTTTAGGGTTTTTAAACTCATCCTTATAGCAGTCAGATGATATTAGCACCCTCATCATTTCATATATGTAAAAAAAAAGGGCCCAAGTTAATTGAGCCCTTCTTAAACATCTTATTATTGAATAAATGTAACCTTTGTATTTGTAAGACCTAAATCAGCTTTACTTGGATCTGATTCAGCAACATCATTTTTAATTGTATATTTTCCTGCTTTTAAATCTTCATATACTGTATCATAATCAGCTTGAGTAAATGTTGTAAACTTATTGTGTTCCATAGCAGCACCAACACCGTCGTTATGAACATCAAATGTTGTTGTCTTTCCACCTGGGAAACTACCATTATAATACATAGTGATAGCATCATAAACAGAATTTGAAAGCATCTTCATAGCAGATGTAATAACTGTATCACTCTCACTATATTGGTCAACATCAACTCCTATAACTTTTGCTACAAATTGTCCCTCTTGTTGATTTTTTCCTTCTGCTGCAGACATTGCAGAGTTTCCTACTGCTCCACCACAGCCAAACACAACTTCTGTTCCTGCATTGTACCAAGAGGCTGCAAGACTTTGTGCTTCTGGAGTTGCTGCAAATTGTCCAGTATAATTATACTTAACATCACACTGTACTCCAAGTTCTTTTGCTGCAGCATCGATACCTTGAACATATCCTAACCCAAAACGAATAACTGCTGGAACTGCCATACCGCCTAAGAATCCAAAGTGAGTATTGCCATCTTTAGTTGCTGCATAACCTGCAAGGAAACCTGCTTGATCTTCTTGATATAATATTGGCATAGTATTTGAAGCAGTATTGTAAACACTATAATCAGCATTATGTGGTTCTCCATCAAGAAGTATAAAATGAACATCTGGATGCTCATCTTGAGCAAGGAACACAGGCTCTTCAAATAAATAACCAGGACATACAACTACTTTTGCACCACCTTCAATAGCAAGGTCTATAGTTGCTTTGTAAGCATTTGTTCCTGCTTCTTGTGGTTGATAATACTTATGAGATATACCTTTTTCTTCTGCATATCTAACAAGTCCTTCCCATGCACCTTGGTTAAATGATTTGTCATCAATCGTTCCAAGGTCAGTTACAAGTGCTAAGTCAAATGTTTCTTTTCCACTTGGTTTTGCTTGTTCAGTTTTTGCTTCTCCTTCTGGTGCATTTGTTGCAGGTGCATCTGTTGCAGGTGCACTCGCTTTGCTACCGCATGCAACTAACGAAAATACCATAAGTGTGGCAAGTAAAATAGATAATAACTTTTTCATTTTAATTCCCTCCGAATTTATTTTTATGAGAATCTTAAAAATTAACTACTTTTAAAATTCTAAATTGATTAAAACTTTAAATTATACCTATATAACATAATATTGAAATTATAACATTTTTCTTACTTTTTAGCAATACACAATTTTTTATAATAAAGAACCTGTATTTTTTTTAATATCATTAAAAACTAAGTTTATTTATAAATTAACTTATTTTTTACTTAGTTTTTTTTATTTCATCCAATATTTCTGAAAGTAATTCAACTTCTGTAGGACCTTTTGCTTTTTCTTCTTCTTTATTCTTCTTTATTAATTTTTCTTTTGCTTTATTTATTGCTTTTATTACAATAAATATTACAAATGCAATAATTACAAAATCAATTATTGTAACAAGAAAATTACCTATACCCACTTTTATTGGTTCTTGGACTACCGCTCCTGTTTCATCTAACACTGCTTCTTTAATTGTTATATTCAAATAACTTAAATCAATTCCTCCTGTTAATTTCCCAATAACTGGCATAATAATATCACTAACAAGCGAATTGGTAATTTTGCCAAATGCAGTAGCAATAACTACACCAACCGCCATATCAAGCACATTCCCTCGCATAATAAATGTTTTAAATTCATCAAAAAACTTTTTCATATCTTTACCTCTCAAAAATTATTTTTTTTTGTTCTATTTTTTTGTCATTTAATTTGCTTTTCTTTTGCACATATTAAATTATATATATATCACCTTTATTATATCATATTTATTGTTTTTAATGTCAAAAAATAATCCGCTACAACAAATTGCAACGGAAAGTTGTCGGCATCACAGCCACTATGCTCACAAAATGTTTAAAAGAACTTGAAAATGATAAACTTGTAGAGAGGAAACAATATAATACTATCCCACCAGTAGTTGAATATTCTCTTACAAAAAATGGTAAGTCGTTTATGCCTGCACTTAATAATCTCTATAACTGGGCTGATAAGCAAATACAAAATAAATAAAATACTTATTATAAGTTTTTAGTTCAATTTTTTTCTTACTTTATTTTACATCCCATATCATATGCTTTCTTTAATAAATCTTTATTTTTCTTTACTTCATTTGGATTATTAATGCCACCAGCAAAAAGTGTGCCTTTAAGTTTTGTTCCTTCATAACAATCTATAAAACCTTTTATGTCTTCTTTTATTCCTTTAAAAGTTCTTACTTCATCCTCTGCTGCAGTTGATATGATATAGATATCTTTAAATTTATAATTCATATTATAAACTGGATTCATTCTGTCTATAAATGTTTTTAATTGTCCAGAAATTGCATAGTAATAAACAGGTGTCACAAATACTATCACATCACTATCACATATTTCTTTAAGCATTTCTTTTGTGATGTCATCTTTCAATACACATTTTTGAGTTTTTTGACAAGAAAGACATCCTATGCAAAATCCCATCTTTTTGTCTTTGAGATTTATATAATTTATCTCATTGCCATTTTCTTTAACTCCTTTCATAAATTCATTTGCTAAAATCTCACTATTGCTATTTTTCCTTAAACTTGTTGAAATAACTACTACCTTTTTCATATTTTCTCCTTTAATTTAATAACTAATTTTCAATGTGACTTTTGCTTTATTTAACAAATCTTCAATTTCTTCTCTATTTTTATTTATTTTTCCAAGTTTTGTATAAGACCAACTATTACTTCCATAAAATACCACTATATTATTTCCTGCATATAAAACTATGTCTCCTGGCTCTGTTGTCATTTGGATGTTATTGCTAACTATATTTTGACCTATTTCTCCAACCTGCTCAAATCCACCATACTGATGAGAATTAATTATTATAGGATTTTGTTTCGCTAATTCACCTATTTGTTTCATTGAATCGTTGTCTTCCCAATCTACATCAACTTCTACATCATCAATATATAGTTTCAGTTTGTCCATATCATTATCATTTATTTGCAAATCTGATTTATTCTCTTGTAGATTTACATTCTTTTCATTTGTTATTTTCTTTATATCTTCATTATTATTGATATTATCAACATTAACTAATTTATAAATCCTGTTACCAATCTTGTTTTGCTCGCAGTATTCAATAACTTTTATTTGATGCCACTCTTTCCAGTCGTTTTTAGTTTTTTCATCAACTTGAGCCTTATTTATTAAAAAGTCAACTGCACATTGCTCAAGTGCTACAATATCATTACTTGCAATTATTCCAATTTTACCTTGATTTTTAGTGTTTTTACAACTATCTACTGGATCAATATCATCAAGCACATCTATAAATGCCCAGTTCTTTTTATAATCTATTGCTGCTTTTGTAGCATCAGCAAAACTTTTCATTAAAACTTCTGGTTCAGTATTATGATAAAACTTATCATCTTTACCACCAGAATGAATAATGCACTTACCACTAATATTTGCAAGGCAAAGTGAAACATTTTTTATATTTCCACCAAATGCCTGAATATTATGTAATTTTACTCTGTGAACAGATATTAATGTGTTAAAATCATCAAATTCTTTTCCAGTTCGCGCTTTATTCAATAATAACCCATTATTAACTGGCATATCTATATAATCATCATCACTTACCATTATACATTTGCCCACATCAGTATACCCATTTTCTTTTGCTATTGCAAGATTTCGCTCTGAAGTTGCACGATGTCCGCTTAATCCATTGCCATCAAACATTACTCCATTAGTCTTTTCAATCAGCCCTTTTAATAATTCAGGATTTAAAATCTGCTCGTTTCTATCACCAAACGAAACTTTAATTCCAACATTGCCAACTATTTCTTGATTCAATGCATTATAAACTTTTAATAATCCATCTGAACTCAAATCATGTGTATAATATACAATTGAAGTTGCATCTTCTTTTTCATATACTTCATTCTCGTTAATGGTTTCAGATTCTACCACTTCGTTATTATCAGGTGGTGCTAATGCAACATTGTTTTCTACTTTATTTGAACATCCAAATAATAATAGTACTATTAATGGTATTAAAATACATTTTTTCATTATTGATTTTCTCCTTGTTGTATTATCTTCGAACTCGCCACTACTAAGTAATATTATTGTTTAGTTACATCTACACCAAAATATTTATCAGATATTTTCTTTAATGTCCCATCATTTCTCATATTTGTTAAAACTCTATTCAATTCTTTGACAAGTTCATCATTTCCTTTTTTTACTGGTATTCCTACAAGATTTGCATCAGTACTTAATGCTGCTATTTTTACATTTGCATCTGGGTGGATTTTCAAATAATCATAGTAAGTGACTTCAGCATTTAATGTCGCATCTATTCTTTTTTGTGTCAATAATTCAAATGTCTGATTCAAGTCATCAACTCCAATTACATTTGCACCATAACTTTCAGCGAGTTCAGCATATGTGCTTGAAATTGTATTTGCAGTATTCTTTCCTTTCAAATCAGAAAAACTTTTTATTTCATTATTATCTTTGTTTACCATAATTGCAGTTTTCATATATGCATATGGAATTGAAAAATCATAAGCCTCTTTTCTTTCTGGAGTTATGTCTACACCATTTATCATTATATCGTATCTTCCAGAAGAAAGCCCTGCAAGTAATCCATCCCACTCACCTTCAACGAAGTTTGCTTTTACACCCATTCGTTTTGCTATTTCTTCGCCAATTTCAGTGTCAAATCCAACTAATTTATCATTTTCATCATGGTAAGTCCAAGGACTCCAAGTACCTTCCATAGCGATAGTTATAATCCCACTTTCTTTAATTTTTTGATAAACACCTTTTTCACTTGATGAGTTTATACTATTATTTGCACAAGATGCTAAAAATGCAAATGCTATAATTATAATAGACATTGTAATTCTTTTATTTTTCATTTCGCTCTCCTATATTTCGCTCTGCAAAAAATGTTTTAATTCCATATTTTGAGGATTTTCAAGTACTTCAACTGTATTTCCCTCTTCAACAATTTTGCCATTATTTATAAAACATACTCTATCCGCTAAAACTTTAACTAAGTTTATTTCATGAGTCACGAGTAAAATTGTCTTTTTATTATCTTTTATACCTTTAAGCACATTTATCACTTCTTGCTTATTTTCAACATCAAGAGCGCTTGTTGGTTCATCTAAAAAACAAATAAAAGGATTATAAACAAGCGACCTTGCTATTGCTACTCTCTGACTTTCTCCTCCTGACAGGTTTTTTGGATATTCATTTTTCTTATGTAACATACCAACTTTGTCAAGCATTTCAATGGCTGCCTTTTCTGCATCTTCCTTTTTGTAGTTTCGTGCAAAAACAAGACCTTCTGTGACATTTTCCATAACTGTTTTGTTCTTAAACAAATTAAAGTTTTGAAATATAAGTCCTTCTTTTAATCTTATACTTCTGACTTCATTGTCACTAAGATGTGTAAGGTCAAAAGTATCGCCATCAATTATAAGTTCACCACTATCGACGTTTTCAAGCAAGCTCGCTATCTTTATGAGAGTTGTTTTCCCTGTGCCGCTTTTTCCTATAAGTCCGACAATTTCACCAGTTTCAACTTTTATATTTATGCCGTCAAAAATTACATTGTTGCCATATGATTTTTTTATATTTCTGAGTTCAAACATTTTATATTACCAATTGCTTAGTTTAATTTCACCTTTTCTTTGAATATATGCAAGTATAGTTGAAAATATTAAATATAATATTCC
>CADCOW010000119.1 GCA_902803205.1 uncultured Eubacteriales bacterium
CAAAACTTAAATATTAACGACCACAGTTATATGAATAGATTAACTGCTAATCAGCGACAACTTATAAATAAAGTATCGCCAAACGACAGCTTTCTTTATGAACTAACTGAATATGTCATAGATAAGAATAGCCCATACTCTGAAATACTGATGCAAAGAGATGGTGTAGGTAATTTATCTACTTTATACACTTATGGCAACCAAAGAATAAATAGTGAGAGTTATAATAATTTAAGTGGTCTCTATACATACGATGGCAGAGGAAGTGTTTCTGCAGTAATTGGCACTTGGGGAGACCACAGGGCAACATACTGGTATGATGGGTTAGGGAATGTAAAGAGTCAAATTCACGGCTATGGTGCTTTTGGTCGTGGCAAGAGATACTTTGGCTATAATGCAGAACAGTATAACCCAGTAACGGGTAATCAAAACTTGAGAAATAGGCAAGTTAATATAAGACGGCAGAGATTTTTAACTGAAGATACTTATTTAGGCAAAAAGAATAATCCTTTAACACTTAACAGATATATTTATGGCAATGGTAATCCACTTAAGTATAAAGACCCTAATGGTCATAGGTCAATACCAATGGATGTTCAACGAGATGTTTTTAGTATTTACTCTAATGAGATTGGCAAGCATTTTACGACAGTTGGAAATATGGTTGGGATATTTGTAGACGACTTATTTGATTTTGAGTTTAAAACAGGAGTATCATTTGGAGGCAGTGTGTCTTTAGGTCTAGTTAAAATAGAAGGATCACTTGGTGGATACGATACAGTTATTAATGGTAGATTTGAAAGTTATAATGAAGAAAGTGGACCATATTTAATGGTATCAGCATTAAGTAATAAATATTTATCTATTGGAGTTGAGGAAAAAGACGGAGAGATAAATATTATATATCCAGGTTTTAGTGGTAATAATGTTGATAAAAACTTTGAGTTAGGTGATGATTTTAAGTTCTCAGTTGGAATTGATGTTCCAGATGTTTTAACGATGTCTGGACAACATTTAGGATTTGAAGCTAGTATAAATCTAAGTAGGATAGTTGACTTTTTTATAAATGACAACTATATTGATAATTTGCAACGCAGAGCACAAGGCTTAGAACCACTTACTGACGCTAACACAATGAATATGTCATACATAAAAACTTTACAACAACAAGCTATTGAAATGGGGGTAAAACCAAAATGTCAATAAAGCGTTGGATTGCGTTTTTAATAGATTATATGATCTGTGCATTTTTAAACATCTTTATTTATACTTTACTATTACCTATTTATAGATCATTTTTAAATAATCAAGTGAATTATAATTATATGCCAAAATTAGAGTTTACATTTTTATTCCGTCATTATATAATTGGCATTACATTTATGATTTCAGTTTTTTTATTAGTTATTGCAACAGCATTTTTTGCATATTTATCTAAAGGAATGTCTATAGGAGATAAAATCCTAAATATAAAAATATGTTCAAGAAAAGTTTTTGGTATTAAATTTTTATTATTAAGATTTACTCTACGAACAATTACTGTTTTCGTTTTTCAATTATTTGTTTTTATAAATATTATTGTTATGATTATAAAAAAAAATGTAGGCGTTGCTTGGTATGATGATTTATTAGGGATTGAAGTAATAGAAAATTGTAATGATAATAATAAAAATTAATATTTGTGTATATAGGACACTAATTATAATGAAGTAATAAGAACCACAGGACTTATAGAAACCAACAAGAGATATGATGCAGACAATAGACTTATAAGAATAAAGAATGAGCATAGATTTACAGGTGAACTTATAGATGAGTATTCATATAGGTATGACTCTAATAATAACATCATAGAAGAGATAAAACGAGAGCCTTATAGGAAAAAGGTTAATACTCTTGATCTTGAACCGATAGAAGAGAGTGACCGAACAATAAGAATAACCAAACAAACCTTCACTTATGATGATGAGAATAAACTTATAGATGCAAGAGTAGAAAGACTTGGAATGAAATCTCTAACAGAGCCTAACATTACTACTTATCATTACGAATATGACCAAAATGGTAATAGAACTTTAGTTGAGATAAAAGATGATGGCTTAACACTTGAA
>CADCOW010000120.1 GCA_902803205.1 uncultured Eubacteriales bacterium
AATTATACTAAAATAAGCTAAATATTTGTGAAAGACTAAATTCTATACTTTAAAGATAAATATAGAATTTAGTTTTACATTTAATTTAATAAATAGAGCCCCTTTACATTTTCCTAAAAAATTGGTAAAATATATATATGGAGGGAGACTTAAAAGGTCTACCTTTTTTGTGGTAGAATAAGGAGAAAGTATGAAAAAGTTAGTAGTACTAGCCATCGGATTTAGTATTTTTTTCACTTTGTCTGGTGTTTCATATGCAGCAAGATTTGAGAAGGTAGGTGAATACTACCGTTATTTTGCTGATGATGGTTCAGTTGCAAGAAGTGAAATAGTTGAAGTAGATAGAAAAAAATATTATTTAAATGACGAAGGTTATGCAGTATTTAATTCCTGGGTTAATTATAATGATGATATGTATTATGCAGGAAATGATGCAGTACTTAAAACAAATGGTGTATATGATATAGCAGGATATAAATATTATCTTGATGCAGATGGAAGATTAGTAAAAGGTTGGAGTGAAGATTATCTTTATTATGGTGATTTAGAAGATGGTTTTTTACTAAATGGATTTCAAGAATTAGAGATACCAAGAGATTGGCCTACAGAAGGAATCAAGGAAAGAACTGGTTGGTTTTATTTTGATACAAATACATGTAAGAGAGTCTTTTCAGATGATGATCCATATATTTGCAAAATGATTGGAAATAAAAGATATTGCTTCGATCAAAATGGTATCATAAGAACAGGTTGGAGACTTATAAAAGATACAGTGCCAGTTATGAAAGGTTATATGTATTTTGTTGAAGAAACAAATGATGAGTTTAAATTTGGCGAAGCAGTAACTGATACTTGGTATGCTGTTGAACCACCAACTGAAGTGCTTGCAAATTCAGAAGTAAGATATTTTTATTTTAATGGTCAAGGACAACCAAGAGTTGCACAAGTAGGTAAATACCAAAAAGTTAGACTTGGAGAAAAAACTTATTTATTTAATGAGTATGGATATGCTGTGTATGGTATTCATGAAGTAAATGGTGATTATTATTATTTTGGTACAAGTGTGCAAGATTGTTCTATGAAGACTGGTTCATTTAACAAAGATATAGATGGCACAAATGATGGTGCAAGTTTCTTATTTGAAGATGATGGAAAAGGGTTTACTGGTGTAAAGAATAATAAGTTGTATTATAAGGGTAAACTTCAAATGGCAACTCCAGAACAAAAGTATGCTGGTATAGAAATAGGTGGAAGGGCTTATCTTGTAAATAGTAGTGGTGCACTTATGAAAAATAGAAAAAGAATAAAAGATGGTGATGGATGTTGGTGGACAACAACAAGTGCTGGAACCATATCAAGTAAAGATGAAAGTGCTGATTATACAAAAGCATTACCACCAGAATTATCAGAAGATAAATAAATTGAAATTACGAGATGATAAATATTTTATAAATGAAGCTTTGAAAAAGGCAAATGTAGCAGCCAAAGAGGGTGATATACCTGTTGGCTGCATTATAATTTATAAAGAAAATAAAAAAAATAAAAAAATGTGTGAGATAGCAGATGCTTCTTACATAAAAGATGGTGATATTATAGCAAGAGCATATAATAGGCGAAATAAAGATAAAAGTGCTATTTCTCATGCAGAGATTCTTGCAATATCGAAAGCTTGCAAAAAGATAAAGGATTTTAGACTTGAAGAATGTACAATGTATGTAACTTTAGAACCCTGCCAAATGTGTGCAGGTGCTATAGTTCAAAGTAGAATAAAAAGATTAGTTATTGGTGCGAGAAGTTTAAAATCGGGAAGTTGTGGAAGTATAATAAACATACTTGACAATAATGAATTTAATCATAAAGTTGAAGTAACCTATCTTGATGATGAAGATTGTAAATTGATTCTTAAAAACTTTTTTAAAGATATAAGGAAAAATAAAGATGGAAATAAATAAAGATGAAAAACATGAAAGTTATTTTGGATATTATATATTTGTATTTATAAGTGCCATTATAGGATTTATTTTTGTTTTTTTTGCCACAAGGTTATTTATAGATGAAGCAAAGATAGAAGGAATTACAAATCTTGCTTCACATAAGATGCTTATAGCCATTGTGACAGCTTTAATTGCAGTTATAATATTTATGTTTATATCACTTGTATTTAAAAAATTTTTTAAAAAATTATTTTTATCAGAAATATTTTTATATATATACATAGGCTTTTTAACAACAGTAATTAATATAATATCATTCAAAGTATTAAATGATATTTTAAATAGAGGTGGTGATGAAAATACTTTAGGATGGATGGTTGCAGAAGTTTTAGCATTTTTAATAGCAGTAATTTTTGCATTCTTGGCTGATAAGTTAGTTGTATTTAAAAGTTATAATTTTATACCTACAAAAATATTTTCGGAGTTTGGGCTTTTTATAAGTGCAAGGTTTATTACAGAATGTATTAATATATTCCTTATGTATATTATAATAAATGTATTAAAACAAGAGGCAATGACAGGGAAAATTATAGCAAGTGTAGTTGTTATTGTTCTTAATTATTTATTTAGCAAATTTATTATTTTTAAAAAAGTAAAAGTTGAAGTAAATGAAGAAGCAAAAGTGGAATTTAAAGATATAAATCCACTTGAAGTAAATGAAGTCATTGATAGTGCAATAATAAATGATGAAGAAAAAAACAATATAGAAAATTTAAAAAATACTTCGAGTGATTGAAATTTATTATAAGTTTTAAATCGTTATGAAAAAAAACATGGGTAAAAAATTTAAGAAAATTGATAAAACACTGGAAATAGGTGATAAAAAAGAACAACAGAAGGCGGTATACCTTTTATCTTTTATATTGCCACTAATTATGATGGTAGCCATTCTTATTTCTAAGCATGTCTTTCCATTTGGAGATAAGTGTATATTAAGAACAGATTTTTATCATCAGTATTTACCATTTCATACAGAACTAAATAATAAACTTAGAAATTTTGAAAGTTTATTTTATACATTCAAAATTGGTCTTGGCACAAATTTTATAACTTTACTTGCATACTACCTTGCATCACCATTTAATATTTTACTTTTATTTATTCCTGACAATTATGTGCTTGAATATATAACTGTGATGGTAGTTTTAAAAATTGCTTTAGTGGGACTTACCATGTCATATTATCTTGTTAAAAGGTATGATACAAGTAGTTTTGTCGTTATATTTTTTTCAATCTTTTATGCAATGAGTGGTTATATAGGTGCATATTATTGGAATGTTATGTGGCTTGACAACATAGTTTTATTTCCACTTCTTATATATGGATTTGAAAATGTACAAAATGGCAAGAAACCTTTTCTATACATTATAACACTTGCCTTATCAATATTATGTAATTATTATATAGGCACTATTACATGTTTCTTTTTTATAATCTATTTTATTTTCTATAATATATTAAAAGAGAAAAAGAAAAAAGAAATTGGAATTAATTTTATAAAAACTGGCATATATTCATTAATTGGTGTAATGATTGCTGGCATACTACTTATACCAGTATTTTATGCATTTAACACTACTGCATCAAGTGATTCAACATTCCCAAAAAATGTTCGTGAGTATTTTACTATCATAGAAACTATTGGAAGACATTTACCATTTACCACTATAGAAAATGGAATTGAAAATTGGCCAAATCTTTATAGTGGAGTTGCATGTTTCCCACTTATTACTATGTATTTTTTATCAAAAAAGTATAAACTTAGAGAAAAAATTTGTTATGCAACACTTTTATTATTTTTTATAGCTTCTTTTTCTATAAATGTTATAGATTATATCTGGCATGTATTTAAGTATCCAAATTCACTCCCATGCAGACAAAGTTTTATATATACATTTATTCTACTTACATTATGTATTAAGCCTCTTTTAAAATTTAAGAGTATAAAAGTGGATGATATAACTAAGAGTTTTGTTATACCAACGATAATTCTCATCATAGTAGAAAAGACTATTAAAAATCAAAAAGTTGGATTTTATTCAGTATATGCAGCACTTATAATTATGCTTATATATTTGATTTTATTTTTAAGATATAAGAGTAAAAGTTCCAACAAGAATATTTTATTATATGTTATAATCATATTTGTAAGTTTTGAAGCATTTATAAATATGTATCAAACTTCAATATCTACGATAAATAGACCTGATTATATGAAAAATACAGATATAATAAAATCAATGACAAATAATATAAAAAAAATGAATGCTGATTTTTATAGAGTTGAAAGAGCAGAAATGAGAACAAAAGATGATGGTGCATTTATGCACTTCCCATCTTCGTCAATTTTTTCATCATCAGCATATTCTTCTGGGTCAGACTTTTATAAAAGTATGGGTATGGAAGCTTCTACCAATGCATATTCTATAACTGGCTCAACTCCATTTACAGATGCTTTGCTTGCGGTTAAATATAAAGTATATGAAAAAGAAATAGATCATACTGATGTTTTAAATTTAAGACTTATAGAAAAGGATGATGAAAAAAAAGTATATATTTTTCAAAATATTGATACTTTGCCATTTTCATATATGCTAAATGAAAAATTTATAGAAGACTACGATAGAAGTTCTGGAAACCCTGCAACAGTTCAAAACAATTTTTCAAGGACCTTAAATCTTGGCACGGTTTTAAATAAAAAGACGGTAGAAATAAGTGGAACAAATGCTACTTTTAAAGCTGATGAAGAAGGTGACTACTATGTATTTGTAAGAGATAAGGGTATAAAAGAAGTCACAGTAACTTACCCTACAACCTCAAAACAATTTAAGAACTTAAATAGAGGATTTTTTATAGAACTTGGGTACTTAGCTAAAGATACTGAGATGAGTTTTAGAAATGATACAAATGATGACCAATTACTTATAGAAGTCTTTAAGTTTAACTTTGATACACTGAAAAAAGTTATTGATAAGGTTAATTCTTATGCAGACTATAAAATGATTAACTTTAAAGAAGATAGAATTAATTATAAAATGAATGTAAAAGAAGCAGGTATGTGCATTGTGACACTTCCGTATGATACAGGATTTAAGGTGCTGGTAGATGGAAATGAAGTAGAGTATGAAAAAGTGTTTGATTTCTTGCTTGGATTTAAACTTGATACTGGAGAGCATGAAATACTTATAACTTATATGCCAACTGGATTTAATCTTGGGCTTATGTTATCACTTTTTGGTATAGCAATATTTATAGCACTTATAATACTTGATAAACGACAAATGATAAAATTATAATGAGTTGAACACATAATAAAAACGAGGTGAGAAGAACCTCGTTTTTATTTTATGTACTTAGTTAAAATGTTTTAAATGATTTATGCAATTTGGAACTCGTGATAGCCACTTGCTCCAATGGTTATAGCAAATTTCTCAATTTCAATAACAGGTCTATGGTTATTATTTATAAAGAAAGGAGTATTCTCATCAACATAATTTTCAACACTATAATTCTCAATAAGAGTTGCCTTTTGTTCATCTGTCCATTTATCAATCTCGGTATTTATATTATTTACGATTATATCTTTAAAGTTTTCTCCTAATACCTCTTTTATATTTACAATTTTGCCTTTATTTAAATCTATATTGTAGAATAATCTCTTTACACTACTTGTATTCCTTGATTCTGATAATTGAACGAATAGTGATATATAGTCTTCATCAAGACACTTAACTTCAAAATTACAATGAATGGTAGTTGGGATATAAAACTTAGTTAAATAATTATCGTTTGGAATATTAGTCATATATATATCAAATAAATCTCTATGGAAGTTTTTAATAGTGACAGAGTCGTCAATGACTTCACTATCTCTTTCTTTATTTATTGAGTATATGTTACTTTCAGTTGATATGATAACTAAATCAGCATTGCTATTTGATGCTGTAATCATTTTTTTAGCAATTATTTCATCATTATTGTCTTTTGAATTTTGCAAGTTTTGCTCATTTTGATTTACTTGTTTTGTTTGATCTTCATTATTTTCCTGCCTATCCCGCCTATCCTGCGTCTCTTGCATATCTTGTCTTCCCTGCCATTTCTCTCTATTTCCATTGGGGAAAGCATTAGAATTACTTGCTCTATTTTTACTATTTGGTCTATCTTCGCTTGGAGCAATTCTACCAGGTTTGCCTTCTATTCCTTCAATAGTAGTTTCAGAAAGATTTTTTTCAGTTGTTTCAACTATGATGATGTTTTTATTATGAAGACCTGGAATAATTATTTCATCTGTATTGGTAAAACCACTTACTTTATTTGTATTGCTAATACTTGATTTTCTTATAGGCTTGTTTCTCATATTAGAATGAGATGAGATAAAAATTTTGTCATATCTCTTAAAATCTAAATTATCAACATTTAAATTAGATAAAAATTCTTTTTCCTCATCACTTAAAATATCTATATATTTATCTTTTAATCTTTTAATTTTATTTTCTATGTCTTTCTTTGCATTGGCTTTTGCAGATTCAAGGTAAGAATTGTATGTTGATAAAGCATTGTCTTTAGCTTTAGCAATTAATTCATTTAAACTATTTTCTATTTCTGTATTAAGTGGGTCTATAAGGGTACTACCAGATTGATTAGAATAAGTTATTTTTGGCATTTCTATATCAACATTCATATAGTAGTTACTTAATTTCTCATATGAACCTATAGTTACTGAATAATAAGGTGTGTCAGTAGAAATATTTTGTTTTTGCTTAAAATTTTGACATCCTAAAATATTGACTAAAATCATAGAAATTAGTATAATAATAGATAATTTCTTACTTTTCATATTGCCTCCATCTTTGTAAATTATATAATTATATAGATTATAATACATTGAATTGGTGAATTTGTAAAGAAAAAATCTTGACTTTTTTGTGAAATAATAGTAAAATTAGTTTTTGTGGATTTGGTGGGTATAGCGCAGTTGG
>CADCOW010000121.1 GCA_902803205.1 uncultured Eubacteriales bacterium
TACCATCATCAATTGTTTTGATGTAAGAAATATCAGTAGTCCAAACTTGGTTTAAATGGTCAATTTTGAGACCTTTAATTAAATTTATGATATCTTTATAGTCATCATTCTTAAAACGGCTCCTATGTGGCTTAAAATGCTTAAAAACAATGCTTCTAATACCCATTAGGCACATGTATCGAGAAATAGTTGATTGAGATACTGTAAAGTGCTTGCGATTGAGAATTGATGTTATTTTTCCAGCACCATAAATACCATGAGACTTAGCATATTTTTTGATGATAGCATGCATAAGTTTATATTAGGCTATACCACACTCCAAAAACATGTAGTAGAACCCATGTTTTCTATGCAAGCACTGGCTCTGCTTCGCCAAGTAGTGACATAAACTCACTACGCTCAGACAGTATGTCACTACTAAAGTTCAGCTATTGGCAAGCTGTGCCAACGGGCACACAAAATCCAAAAAATTATTAATTAATTATAATAAAAAGACAAAATTAGTGCATAATTGTGTTAGATTTACAAGCTTCTGCAATTTATAAAAAGAGCAAGTATTATTCCTGCTTTTTTTATAAAAAAACAAAGCTTGACTTTATCTTAAGAATTATTGTATTGAAAAAATAGAGTGGTTGTGGTATTATTATATATTAAAGTAAAATGTTCTTTACAAATATAGGCAAAAAGAAGAAAGAAATATCAATATTACTAATTATTATATTAGTAGTTAGTTTGATTTTGCCAAATTGGTCTAATAGTGTAAATTTGGAGATTAAAGAAAACATAGAAAATGTAAAAAGTGTTGAAAGCATAGAAATTAATGAAAATATAGATAGTGTTGAAATTTCGGAAAGTGTAGAAAACGAAGAAACTATAGAAGATGAAGAAAAAAAAGAAAACACTGAAAATTCGGAAAGTGTAGAAAATGAAGAAACCATAAAAGATGAAGAACAAAAAGAAGATACTGAAAATTTGGAAAGTGTAGAAAATGAAGAAACCATAAAAGATGAAGTACAAAAAGAAGATACTGAAAATTTGGAAAGTGTAGAAAACGAAGAAACTATAGAAGATGAAGAAAAAAAAGAAAACATTGAAAATTTGAAAAGTATAGAAGATGAAGAAATTACAGAAAATGAAGAAAGCACAAAAAACACAGAAAACACAGAAACTATAGAAAGTGTTGATGATACAGAAAGTAAGGAAAATGAAGAGAGCATAGATAACTCGGACACTGTAGAAAATACATATATGGAAACAACATTAGAAGAAATAGAAATGGATAGTAGTGGTATTTCCACTGCAAGTGAGATTGTTGAACGAGAAGATATAATCGAATCAACACAAAGTAATATTGTTGATAATAACATTGAAGAAGTTTCGTTTGATAGTGTAACTAAAAAGAATTATAATGGACTTATGAAAATATCATATAGGGTTTCCGAATATCAAAATGCAGATATGGAATTATATGGCACAGAGCCTAATTATAACTCATCATATGATTCAAGAAATGTAATAAATGATTATGGTATGTCTATTGTGCCACCAATAAGAAATCAGGGAGCATATAATACTTGTTGGGCATTCGCAACTATTGGAATGGCTGAAATCTCTGCTAGAAAAAAGAACCTTGCGACAAACGATCAAGATTCAGATTTAAGTGAGTTGGCACTTGCATATTGGACATTAAACTTAAAAAATGTTACCAATTTAAGTAATATAGATGACCCTGGGGTTGAAGGAAATGATTATACCGAGATAAGTAATGAATATTGGTTGACAAGAAACAAACAAAATGAGACATTATTTTCAAAAACTCCTGGGAATCAACTAGAATCACTTGTTGTGGCATCGGCATATATGGGTTTTGTAAGAGAAAATGAGGATACCAAATATGAAAAGATGAGTATTGCTGAAAATGAAGGATTAGATGATATATATGCATTTAACAACAATGCTTATGAATTGTTAAATGTTACATTTTACAATAAGAATGAAATAGCAAATATAAAACAAGCAATAATAGATAATGGTTCTGTTGGGATATCTTATTATGATGACAAAAATGATAGTAATTGTCATAAAGTAGGAAATGAGTGGTATTATTTGCCAGATGCAAGTGAACTTGCAAATCATTCAGCAGTTATAATCGGCTGGGATGATAATATATCAAAGGACTATTTTTATAGTGATGGTATAAATAATCTTCATTCAGATGGTGCTTGGCTTGTTAGAAATAGCTATGGTTCAGGTGAAAATAGAACTAATGGTGGGTATTTTTGGTTACCATATGAATCACCTACGATGGAAGATAATGTATATTCTATTGAAGTGACAGAGAGTGAAACATATAGATACAATTATCATTATGATACAACTGGCAATACAAATTATACTGTGCTAGAAGTTGGGGAAAAGGTATCAAATATATTTAAAGTGAACGGCAATGATCAAACACTTGATGCAATAAATGTGATGTTCGCAGGATATGATAATGATTTTAATGTTGAGATATGGACAAGTGATAGTGAGATGAGAAGTCCTACGGATGGAGTAAAAATTGCTGAAAGTAGTTTTTTTAAAGCATTTCCTGGTATATGGACTTTAGATTTGCAGACCCCCATTCCACTTAAAAAGCATACATACTATTCTATTATAATAAATCCAAAATCAGAGATTAGAATGTTTGTGGATGATACGAGAATGGGAGGGATAGACGATCAAAGAAATTATTTTAACGAAGTTAAAAAAGGAGAGAGCTTTAAGATAGAAGGTAGTGAGTGGATAGATATAAATGGAGATAAAGAAGTTGTAAATGGAGTTATATCTGGAGAAAACTATAGAATAAAAGGACTTACCAACCCTGCTTTGAATATAAGATTTGAAGCTGCGGATGAAAACAACACATATAGATATCAGGTTGTTAAAGGTAATGTGTTGACCAAACTAGACAAAAATGTTTTTAAAAGAGAGGGATACAAATTTTTAAAATGGACAGATAGTAGTGGCAATGAATATTTAGATGAAAGTGATATTATTATTACGGAGAATATAATACTTGTTGCGAATTGGGAAGAAAAAGATATATATAATATAAAATATGATTTAAGAGGGGTTTATGCTTCAACACCAAGTGATACAATAAAAACTAAAGAGGTTGAGTGTGATTTATCTGTACCAACAAATATACCGGCTGGTTATATTTTTTTAGGTTGGTATAAAGAGGCTAGTTTAAATGATGAATATTTTGGAGATGAAGATTTAATTGCGATAGATAATATAGTTTATGTATATGCAAAATGGAAGAGAGTTGCATTATTTGATAGTGGTGGATATGGAGAAGTGGTTGAACCTATAGAGATAATAGACAATAAGATTATACTTCCAAATGTAGAGGCAACTGGATATGAATTTGGTGGTTGGTATGGAGATGAAAGTTTTACTGCATTTTGCGGAAATGAAAACAGTGAATACAATTTAATAGAGCCAAAAGTATTTTATGCAAAGTGGATACCAATTTCTTACACTATAATTTACGAAACAAATGGTGTAGAGATTGCATCAACTTCTTTTCTGAAAACTTATGGAAATAATACATCACTTATAGTTATAGAAAAATGGGGATATACTTTTAAAGGATGGTATAGTGATGAACACTATATCAATAAGTATGATGGTAACACTGATTTGTCAACTATAAGAGACGATATAAAAATTATATATGCAAAATGGGAGAAAGCACAATATAAAATATACTACAACCTAAATGGAGTTAATGCAAATGACTTGGGCTATAGCTGGAAAACATATGAAACAGATATAACACTGAAAACACCTACGAATTATGGGCAAAATTATATATTCGATGGTTGGTATGAAAATGAAAACTTAGATAGACAATATACGGGTAATAGCGATATTTTATATGTGGGAGAATCATCAGTTGTAGTTTATGCAAAATGGAGAGTGAGAATAACATTTGCAACTGGCGAAGGGCAAAGAATTGAAGATATATTTGTGGAAAAAGGGAAAGTGGTAACCTTATCAGGCATAAGAGCAACAGGTTTCATATTTGAAGGTTGGTATGAAGAAAGAAGTTATGATACATATATAGGAGAGGAGGGGGCAGAGTATGTGGCTTTGGATGCTACTATTTTATATGCAAAATGGAGACCTATAACATATACAATAAAATATAACCTTCTTGGATTTGATGCTACGACGCCAAGTGACACTATAAAAACTTATGCAAGTATGATAGAACTAAATTATCCAACTAATATTTTGAGTGGATACGAGTTTAAAGGTTGGTATGAAGATGCGAATTTAACAAGAAGATATTATGTAAATAGAGATTTAACTACTGTGCAAGATGATGTAGTTACATTGTATGCAAAATTTGGTTTGCCTATCAAATATACCATCATTTATGAGACAAATGGTGGAAGAGTTGCAACTCCATCTACAATCAAAACATTTGGAGTAAATGTAGAATTAGAAATACCGACAAGAGAACATTATGTGTTTAAAGGTTGGTATCAAGAAAATAATTTTATATTTAGATATGACGGTAATAGTGATTTAACTAATATTGATAATGCAGTTGTCACAATATATGCAAAATGGACTAGTGCAACGGTAGATTATATTGTGGATGATGTGCCGACTAAGGAAAGCAATTATAGTGGAGGCTCTGGTGGTTCTGGTGGCTCTGGAGGAGGAGGTGGTAGCATAAAAGCATATTTACCAAACACATTGAAAACAAAGGAGACAAATTTAGCAGTAGAGTTTAGTAATATACCGATTAATTTTAATACAGCTTATTCAGCTTGGAATATAGATGAAAAAGGTAATTGGCATCTATTCTCACTCAATCTTTTTGGTCAAATAATAGAAAATAAAAATACATGGGTATGTATGAAAAGGTATATTGGGACAAATGAGATTACAGATTTTTATTATTTTAATGAGTTGGGAGAAATGCTTACAGGTTGGTTGGTAGATAAAAATAATAAAAAATATTTTCTTGATGTAAATGAAAATTCTGAAAAGGGAAAACTGGTTAGAGGGTGGAAACAGATAGATAGTAAATGGTATTATTTTGATAATAATGGTTATTTGTTTGTAAATGGGATTACACCAGATGGGTATTTAGTTGATGAACAAGGCGTCTATAAAGAATAAACATATTGAACTTGAAAAAGTGTAATCTTGTATTTTTATACACAATTATAAAAATAATATATAAGAAAGAGGTTAAAGATGAAAAAGTGTTTAGTGTTTATGTTGGTCATTATGCATTTATTTTTGGTTTGTTCATGTAAAAATGATATGGCAACATTTAGTGATGTTGATGCTTCAAATGATAAAGATATAGTTATACTTATAACAGGGAGCACACATGGAGCAGTAAATGCAAATATTAACTATGAAAAAATCGGAAAGTATAAAAATGATTTAAAAAAAGAAAACTATGCAGTGTTAGTAGATGCTGGTGACTTTACATCTTTTGATGATAACGGAAATATAGAATCTGGTAGTTCTGAAGAGACAGAACTAAATAAAAAGAGGGAAGAAGAAATTAAAAATGCTCAAAGTAATATAAAAAAAGCTTCGTATGATTTTGTTGCGATAGGTGAAAATGAAATCAATATAGGGATTAATAATATAATTTCATTATCAAAAGATATAAAAGATAGAATCCATTGTGCTAATCTTATAGATTTGAGAACCAATGACAAAGTTTTTAATTCTTATAAGATAATGACTTTTGGCAATAAAAAAGTAGCATTTATATCAGCTTTGACACCAGATATATATCAAAAGAATACATTTTTATTTAGAGATGATGAAGCAAGATATATTTATGATTTGCTCTCTGACAAAAATGGAGAGAAATTGTGTAGAGAAATACAAAACACAGTAAAGGAAGTCAAAGAAAAAGGTGCAAATTATATTGTCCTTGTAGGACATTTTGGGACTATACCATTTTCAAAAGTGTGTGACTATAAAACTATTCTTGAAAATACCAATGGTATAGATGTGTTTATAGATGGTCACTCAACCCAAAACAATATACAGTTTTTGAAAAATAGTGAAGGCAAGGAAGTATTATTTATGCAAGTTGAGAATGAGTTAAAGAGTATCGGAAGAGTGTATATAACAAAAGATGGCAAAAAAAATGGGCAGTGTATAGATAGTATTAAATAAGATTATAAAAATATAAGAAATTTCGCAAGAAAAAGGCAAGAAAAAGGCAAGAAAAGGGCTAAGTGTAAGTATTAAAATTTTAATAATTTCTTAATAATTTTCCCTAAAAATAAATTTGATTTTTTTAATTATATTTGTTATAATATTTTTGTTATAGCATGAATATAGGGCATATATTATGTTTGATTTTTTGTATGTAATAATATAACACAAAATGTTTGGAGGAAATTATGTTTTCATTGAAAAGAATTTTATCAATTCTACTTATTGTAGCGATGGTTTTCTCAGGACCTGGGATAACTACTTTTGCGGGCTCGGTGAGTAGTGTAGTTGGAACAACAGAAAAGGATGACGACAGACGAGAAAATCTGTCCAGTCGTTACTATGAAGAATTTACTTATGAGAGTAAGGCAACTCTTCTTATGAATGATAATGGAGATGATGGAGCAGGTAATGCTCTATTTGGTGATGTAAGCTCCTCACATGTAGAAGCCAGTGCTGGGGCAGAAAAATCCAGCACAGACGATTATTCTACTGATATCACAAATGATGATACCAGTTCTTTTGCTGTTGAAAATAATGATAGTAATACCAATTTGTCTGGAGAAGTTAAAGATGTTACTGATACTCTTAATAATATTGACAAAGATACTTCTTCTAAAAATAGTGATGATAAAACAAATGAAAACAATAATAACAACAATAATAATATAAATAATAATAAACCAGGGAACAATTCTCTTGCAACGGCTTCTAACACCGAGTCTCATGATCGTGATACTTATGGACCAACTTTAAAATCTGATGAAATCCTTGAACCAGAAGATGATAAAGTTATTGCTACTGAATCTGAGGCTGATGATATAAGTGATGAGGAAAAAGAGGATATTGCTTCATACTCTGAAGCAGATTACGACGAAAATGATGAGATTGCGTCAGATTCCGAGGCAGATTTAGACGAATCTTATGACGTTGCAACTGACTCTGAAACTGATTACGAGGAATTAGAGGGAAATGATATTGCTTCTGAGTCAGAGGCTGATGTTGCTTCTGATAGTGAAGCAGATTACGAGGAATTGGAGGATATTAATATTGCTTCTGAGTCACAAACAGATGAGATTGCAACTGATTCTGACGCTTCTCTAAAGGAACATCAGAAAATTGCAACCGACAATGAGGCAAGCTTGTTTGGGGATGGGCAGATTGGGGATTTGGAAGTTCACCCACAAGATGATCCATATAATCCAAAGGGCGCAACATTTTATCCAGCATATGACTTTACTTTTACATATAATGGCAATAAGTCCTTGCGTGAAAACTTTAAAGCAATGAAACAAGCATGGGAAAAATCGCCTGGATATAACAAATACGATTATAATCCAGATAAAAATGGTAGTGTTTTTATCTTTTGGATCCCTGACTCTGGAGTTGATGCAAATCTGAATAAAACCTACGGCATGTGGGATTTGGATGAGTATAAGGTCGCCGAATTCCCAATCAATGCTTTTATAAATGTAAAAGAAAAAACAGCTTGGCCTGTAACTTATAATTTAAATGGTGGCTCGTGGAATGCAGGATACCCAACCGCTAACCAAACGACAAAGTACAAAATGCAAAACCTGACCTTACCAACTTCTGCTCATATAACAAGAAGTGGTTGGACATTTGTTGGGTGGGAATATAACGGTTACATGGTTTCAGAAATAGAATGGACCAGAAATGAGCCAGTAACTGTGACGGCTCGTTGGAAACGAAACTTAACTGTATGGCCACAATCTGGACCATATGGTACATCTTATAGTGGCTTTAAGTTTACATTTACTTATGACGATTCAAAAACAGTAACTGATAACTATAAAGCTTTAAAGACTGCTTGGGAAAACTCAGCTGGTTATAAAGCATTTGATTATAATCCGGCTAGTGATGGTTCGGTATTTTCGTTTGAAAATGGTTCTGCGGTTGATGTAAATTTCAATCGAAAGAATGGGTCTCAAAATTTATCAGACAAGGGGTTTGGTGTTGGGGCTAATGCTTGGATAAATGTAAAGCCTAGATATGCCGTAACTTATAATTTAGATGGAGGAAGTTGGGCAAGTGGGTATCCAACAGACCTTCAAAAATATAAACAACAAGATGTAGCTCTGACCCTTCCAGCATCTGCTCATGTAACAAAGAGTGGTTATACATTCCAAGGTTGGAAAATAGGAAGTTCAACAACTTTTTCTACAAGTATTCCTGCTACAACCAATGCATCGGTGACTGTGACAGCTGTATGGAACAGCAAAGCAAATGTAATTTTCCAATATGCAGACGGTAATGCAAAAACATTTCCTGCATATAATTTTGAATTTTACTATAATCCAAATGATACAGAGTCAACAATTGCGACTCAATTAAAAGCAGCCTGCAAGACTAAAATGGGCTCTAAACTTATATTTAATCCTAATGAGAATGAAGATATGGCTGTATTTTCATTCGGAGGTAAGACTGGCTGGTTAAAGCTAAGAGAAGATTTATCAAGAATTGCGGCTTGCAGTAGTTGGAATATTCAATTTAAAAATGAAAATGTACAAACAATTTATGTAAATGTTTCTGATGCTTGGGTTACTGTAAAACCACAAGAGAAGAACAATGGAACAAGTTATAGTGCTTATAATTTCACATTCCCTTATAACAAAACTGGAACTATTGAAACATATCTTAAAGAGCTTAAAGCTACCTGCGAAAATCAATGGGGGAAAGATTTGACTTGGAATCCTGATTCAAGATATAACGATGTTGTGTTCGTAGCAAATGTAGGTGGAGGAACAACACAAGGTCACTATAAAGAAGATTTTACAAAAGTTAGTGGAACAGATAGAGCGGAACTTACTAAAGGAGTAGGTGATGTTACTGATTGTTTTGTTAATGTAAAATACATAACAAAAACACTTACTGTAAGGCCACAAAATACAATGAACGGAACATATTACTCTGCATTTAACTATGAATATACATTTAGATTGGTAGATAAAGCATCAGATATAGCAAAGGGTATAGTTGCAGCACTTCCAGCAGGACTTAAAATAAATCCATATGATGGTTCATCATATTCAGATCGAAAAAATTCAGTTGTTGTTTTTAAAATAAAAACTGATGTTCCACAACTATATTTAGATGAAAACGGAACAAAAATTGGCTCATCATCTTATGATGCTACAGCACAGAGAGTGGATTGGACTGATGCAGTAATATTTGTATCACTAGGTTCTTTTACTGTAACTTATGATACTGCTGGTGGAACTTGGAAATCAGGTTATCCAACTGCTGCTCAAAAAGCAAAAGTTGCTGCAACAGCTTTAACTCTTCCAACATCTGCTCATATAACAAAGAGTGGTTATACTTTTGTTGGCTGGGACTATAATGGAACTGTAGTTTCATCACTTGCTGCTAATGTCAATGCTAATGTGACTGTGACGGCTCGTTGGAAAAGGAACATAACTGTAGTGATACAATCTGCACCATATGGCACACAATATACAGACTACAATTTTTCATATACCTGGGATGGGTCAATGACTATGCTTGATAACTATAAAGCAGTAAGAGCAGCTTGGGAAAAAACAAATGGATATAAAACATATGATTATAATCCAACAAAAGAAGGCTTTGTATTTGAAGGTGCTGGTGATAATGTTGATTTGAGTTGGAATAAGATTACTGGGTCTATAGATTTATCTGCTAAAGGTCTTGATCCTGATAATGTATATATAGATGTAAAACCTAGATATACTGTAACTTATAATGTAAATGGAGGAACTTGGGTTAGCGGGTATCCTACAAATGTGCAAACATATAAGCAATATAATAAAGCTCTGACACTTCCAACATCTGCTCATATAAAGAGAGATGGGTATACTTTTGTTGGGTGGGAATATAACGGATCTATAACTACATCACTTGCTGCCACTGTTAGTGCAAGTGTAACTTTGCAAGCTCGCTGGAAACGAAGTATAACTGTAACTATTCAGTCTGGTCCATATGGCACAGCTTATACTGGCTTTAATTTTAGCTACACATATGATGGGTCAAAGACACTTCTTGATAATTTTAAAGCAATAAAAACAGCTTGGGAAGCAACGAGTGGATATAAAGCATTTGACTATAATCCATCTACAAGATCAGGTTATGTGGGTGCTGTGCTTGAATGTAATAGTGTTGCAGTTGACTTAAGTTGGAACAAGGTTATGGGTTCAATAGATTTAGCTACTAAGGGTCTTGACCCTAGTGGGGCTTTAATGAATGTCAAACCTAGATGTACTATAACTTATGACATAAATGGAGGAACTTGGGCAAGTGGGTATCCAACAGATGTGCAAAGATATAAACAGACTGGGGTTGAATTAACTCTTCCAACTTCAGCACATGTGACAGCACCTAAAGGATATACCTTTGTTGGTTGGTATTTAGATGGTGCAACTACTACATCAACTAAGGTACCTGCAAGCACAAATACAAGCATAACAGCTACAGCGGCTTGGAAGAGAACATCAGCAATTTACCTTCGTGGAAAAGAGAACTGGTTTAATTCAAGCAAGGTAGCTAGAACAAATATAACAAAGGTTGAGGTAAAGACAGGACTTGAACCAAGAACATATTATGATAAATATGTCCTTAATGCAAGCGATGGTTCATATGGATATATAATAGAAACAACAGTAAATAGTGTAAAACAATATACAGTACAGTTTTATGCTGATAGTACAAATGGCTATGTGATAATGACAGGTGATTGTGACTCAAGTGGAAATGCAAATTATGGCTTTAGAGGAATGACAGGACTTACAACAGTTGATTTGTCACTTGTAACAACTGATCAATGTACTAAAACTAAATATTTATTTAATGGATGTAGTGCATTAAGTAGCATTACATTTAGGAATAGTTGTTTTGCAAATGTCACAGATATGCAAGGTATGTTTACCAATTGTAAGGCACTTAAAAGCATAGACTTATCTAAATGGTCTACATCAAAAGTAACAAATTCAAGAGAAATATTTAGTGCTTCTGGTCTTACAAGTATAACAATACCAAATAATTTCTGTCAAAATGCAACAGATTGTTATGGATGGTTTGCTAAGTGTACAGCACTCACA
>CADCOW010000122.1 GCA_902803205.1 uncultured Eubacteriales bacterium
AAAGTTATGGCTTCAGCAGCACCAGCAGTTAGAACAGGTCTTGCAGAAGAGTTTGGATATGACCTTGGAACATTAAGCGATGGTAAGATGGCTGCAGCATTTAGAGCATTAGGCTTTGACTATATATATGATGTAAACTTTGCAGCTGACTTAACTATTATGGAAGAGGGATCAGAACTTATTGAGAGAGTTACAACTGGTAAAGGAAAACTCCCTATGTTTACATCTTGTTGCCCAGCTTGGGTTACATTTATGGAGAGAAATTATCCAGAATTAACTGATCATTTATCATCATGTAAATCACCTCAACAAATGCAAGGAGCAGTTCAAAAAACATTTGGTGCTGACATTAATGGTATAAAGAAAAAAGATATATTTAATGTATCAGTTATGCCATGTACTTGTAAAGAATATGAGTGTTCAAGAGAAGAAATGAATGCAAGCGGTGAAAGAGATATTGATGTAGTTATAACTACAAGAGAACTTGCTTGGCTTATAAAAGATGCAGGTATAGATTTTAAGAAGTTAAAAGATGAGAAATATGATAATCCACTTGGAGATTTCACTGGAGCAGCAGAAATATTTGGTGTTACAGGTGGTGTTATGGAAGCAGCACTTAGAACTGGTTATGAACTAATTACTAAAAAGCAAATACCAGCTGTAGAGATTCCATCAGTTCGTGGTGGAGAAGGATTTAGATCAGCTGATATACAAGTTGGAGATTTAACACTTAAAGTTGGTGTTGTATCTGGACTTAAGCATGTAGTTCCAGTTCTTGAAGATTTAAAAGCAGGAAAACTTAAAGGGTATCACTTTATAGAAGTTATGACTTGTCCTGTAGGATGTGTATCTGGAGGTGGTCAACCAAAACTTCTTATGGATACAGATAGAGAGAAAGCATACAAGAATAGAACAGGAATTACTTATAAGATGGATGAATCACTGCCACAAAGAAAATCACATGATAACCCATCTATAAAGAAAATTTATCAAGATTACTTAACTGCTCCACTTGGAGAGAAATCACACCACTTATTGCATACACATTATAAAAAAGGTAGAGCAAAAACAATTAACGACTAAACTTAAAAAATATTAATTAATATATGGGCAAATATAATAAAATTGTTAAGTTTGTCTATATGATGTAGGGGCGGATATTATCCGCCCTTATAAGTAATATGAGATTAATTAATACTTAAGAGTTTAAGGAGAAATATGGCAAAAGAAAGATTATCTTTTAAGAATGGCAGTAGAATTTGTTATAGTGTTAAAGAAAATAATTTAACTGATTTTTATAATAAAGCTATTGAATTTGCAACTATGTCTGAAGATGATTATCTTATAGAACTTAGACTTGATTATTTAATTAATAAAAAAATTGATATTAAAGACATAGTAAAGTGTATATCAAATATAAAAAAATATATAAACAATGAATGTGAAATTGATAGACAGTTTATAGCAACAATTAGGAATTTTTCAAATGGTGGAAATTGTTTAATAGATAATAAGAATTATTATGATATTGTAGAAGTTTTATATGAAAAATCAATAGTTGATGCAATAGATATAGACTATGATTTTTATGAAAATAAATCAAATAGTATAAAAAAATTATTTTCTGGTAAAAAAACATTGATAATAACATATTCTTGTCGTGATAGAGTATTAACTAAAGATGAATATGATGAAGTATTAAAAACTTTAATTAAAACTCCTGCTTATATATTAAAAATAGTTACTAAAGCATTTAGTACAGATGATACTGAAAGATTAATGGTAGTGGCAAAATATTTTGATAATATACTTAAAAAACAAAATAAATGTTTGGTAGCTATATCTACTGGAAAAATTGGAATATTATCAAGAGTTTGGTATGAATATTCAAATACTATGATAATATATTTGGATGCATATGAACTTGATATGGTTCCAGAGGGTATGATTAATAAAAAAGTATATGATAAATGTAGAAATTTAATTACAAAACTTGATGAATTTAAAAATTTAAGCATTATTAAAGATTCTTTATAATAAAAGTTTAGCTAATATTTGCCCGCCTCAATAGAGGTGGGCATTTATATAAAATTATGATATAATTATATTAGGAGAGTTGTAAAAACAAAATTTAAATATATGAAATTTATAGATGCAAAAAATTTATTGATAGATAAAGTAAAGGTCATAGAAACAGAAATTGTAGATGTTAGAGAATGCTTCAATAGAGTTTTGGCTGAAGATTTGATTGCAGATAAAGATGTACCACAATTTAATAGATCTCCGCTTGATGGTTATTGTTTTAATAGTGAATATACAAAAAATGCTAATGAAAATAATCCAATTTATTTTGATATAATAGAAGAAGTACCGTGTGGAAAAGTTGCAATTAATAAAATTGATAAATTTGAAACCATAAAAATAATGACTGGGACAAAGATGCCTGATGGGGCTAATTGTGTCATTAAATATGAAGATGTAGAGTTAGAAAATGGGAAATTAAAATTAAAAACTAAACTTAATGAAAATCAAAATGTGATACTTATAGGAGAAGATGTTAAAAAGGGAACTATTCTTACTAAAAAAGGCAGTATTATAGATATGGGTGTTATTGGAATCGCTACTTCACTTGGTATTAAAGAATTAAAAGTATATAGAAAACTAAAAGTTGGGTTTATTTCTACTGGTTCTGAACTTTTAGAATTAAATGAAGATTGGGTGGATGGAAAAATATATAATTCTAATAGGTATATATTTGATGCGATATTTAAAAAACAAAATTTAGAATATAAATATTATGGTATAGCATATGATAATATTGAGATGACTAAAAATTTATTTTATAAATCGATTGAAGAATGTGATGTTGTTATATCTACTGGTGGAGTGTCAGCTGGTGATTATGATTTGGTTGATAAAGCACTTATTGAACTTGGATTTAATATTTTTGTAAAAGGTATAGAAATGAAACCAGGAATGGCATGTTGCTTTGCAGAAAAAAATAATAAGTATATATTAGGACTTTCTGGAAATCCTATGTCATCCGTTACAACATTTTATGCTGTTGTATTACCTGCAATAAAAAAAATGATGGGATATAAAAATTTTGAAAATAAATATTTTAAAGTTAAATTAAAAAATTCTTTTAACAAAAAAATAAATAAGCTTAGATTTTTAAGAGCAAAAGTTGAAATAGAGGATGGTATTGCAGTTGCGACATTAAATCTTGATCAAGGTAATATAGTTATAAAAAGTTTAATAGATTGCAATGGTATGATAAAAGTTGAAAATGTTGAAGAAGCAAAAGCTGGAATGTCGTTTGATTGTATGTTAATATAGTATAAAAATGATATGGGATAAATACCCTGAAAGGAATAATGTGAAGCCAAAAATTTTTAGATTTATAGGATATAGTGGTAGTGGAAAAACTACTCTTATAGAAAAGATTGTAAAGAAATTATCAAATGATGGTATAAAAGTTGCTACTATTAAGCATGATGTACATGGATTAGATATAGATAAACCAGGTAAAGACTCTTATAGATACTCAGAAGCAGGTGCAAAAATATCTGTTGTATCTTCTCCTGAGATAGTAGTGTATAAAATACATAATGAATTATCATTGGAAGAAATTATATCAAATATTAAGGATGTAGATATAATTATTATAGAAGGATATAGTAGTGATAGTAATTACATAACTTTTTCTGTAGCAAGAAAAGACAATATTAAAGGGATAAAAGGTAATTTTGATAATTTAAATGGAGTAATAAGTGATTATAATAAGGATGAACTGCTAAAAATTGGTTTTAATGGGAAGCATTTTAATTTAAATGATATTGATGGTATTATTAGTTTTATGCTTAATCTATAAAAATTAGTTATAAAGTAAGTTAATTATATTAATAATGGGGAAGCCCATTATTTTTTATTACTATAACTATTTTATGAATTATAATATTTATTTAGAATTAAAATAATTTATATGATTTTATAAATTTTAAGAATATACAGAAAATACAATTTAATATTAATTATACATCTTTTTTAATAGTCTATATTAAATAATATGCTAAAAAAAATATTCCAATAAATTAAGTGAATAATTTTAATAATTAAAATAATTATATAGAATTAGAATAATCAATAGTTAGTGTTGACTAACTATATACTAAAAATGTATAATACATAATAATTAGTTCATAAAAAATTTACAACATTATATTAAATTTCAATAAATAAAGTATTTAGTTATATAAAATATATAAAAAATCTAAAAAGGAGAATAAAAATGGTTAAGCTAACTATCAATGGTCGTCAAGTTGAAGTAGAGAATGGTACAACTATACTTAATGCTGCAAAGAAACTCGGAATTATCATACCAACATTTTGTCATGATGAGTATGACCGACTTTCTGACTCAGACTGTTCTGAATATGAAGGACTTGGTGGCTGCAAAATTTGTTCATGCGAAGTTGTGGGTAAAAATGATCTTGTTACAGCATGTGATACTGTAGCAGAGAATGGTATGGAAGTTTTGACAGAGTCTAAAAAAGTTAAAGACAAAAGAAAAGAAGTTTTAAAACGCATTGTTTCTATTCACCCAATGGATTGT
>CADCOW010000123.1 GCA_902803205.1 uncultured Eubacteriales bacterium
AAATGATTACACACTTTTTGCAAAAATTGATGGTGTAGTTAAATATGAGAGAATTGACAGAAATAAGAAAAAATTATCTGTATATCCAAAAGAAGCAAAATAATATGAGCGGCCAGAAGGTCGCTTTTTAATTATGTTTATTGATTATGCAAAAATACATATTAAATCTGGTAAAGGCGGAAATGGTCATATAAGTTTTCGTCGTGAACTTTATGTGCCTACAGGTGGACCAGATGGTGGAGATGGAGGAAAAGGAGGCGATATAATTTTTGAAGTTAACAATGGACTTAATACACTTTTACCATTTAAACATAGATTTAATTATGAAGCAACTGATGGTGAAGAAGGTAGAAAGAAAAGATGTCATGGAAAAAATGGGGAAGATTTAATAATTTATGTTCCTAATGGAACTTTAATTAGAGATACAGAAACAAATAAAATAATTTATGACATGACTGGTAAAAATACAAGAGTTACTCTTCTAAAAGGTGGCAAAGGTGGTCTTGGTAATATGCATTTTGCTACATCTGTTATGCAAGCACCGAGATATGCAAAACCTGGTGAACCATCAAAAGAATTATATATTACTTTGGAATTAAAAGTACTTGCAGATGTAGGACTTGTAGGCTTTCCTAATGTAGGAAAAAGTACATTTATTTCTAAAGTTACAAATGCAAAACCTGAAATTAAGAATTATCACTTCACTACAATTAATCCTCATCTTGGTGTATGTGAATGTCAAGGAACGGAATTTATTATAGCAGATATTCCAGGAATTATTGAAGGCGCTGGAGAAGGAGTAGGGTTAGGATTAAAATTTTTAAAACATATAGAAAGAACAAAAATATTACTGCACATAATTGATATTGCAGGTGTAGAAGGTAGAGATCCACTTAAAGATTTAGACATAATTATGAATGAATTAAAAAAATATAATGTTAATTTAACTAAAAAAAAGCAAATTATAGCAGCAAATAAAATAGATTCTATAGATAAAGAAACATTAGAAAAAAGAATTAAACAAATTAATGATAAATATAATGACATTGAAATATATCCAATAAGCAGTTTATCAGGTGAGGGAATTAAAAATTTAGTTATTAAACTTAAAGATATAGTTTTAGAATTAAGAAATAAAACACCTATAGAATCATTTGAAAGTGAAATATCTGTTGATGAATTAATAAATAATGATATAAATTCAATTATTATTGAAAAACCTACAAACAATTATTATAAAATCAGTGGTGAAAAAATTAAAAAAATGCTTGGATATACTAATCTTAATACTGAAAAAGGTATGAATTATTTTCAAAAATTCTTAAAAGATGAAGGCATTATTAAAGAATTAAAATCAAAAGGGATGGTTGAAGGCGATACTGTAGATGTTGCAGGTATTGAATGGATATATTATGACTAATAAAAATATAGCCATACTTGGTGGGACATTTAACCCTGTTCATATTGCACATATTGAAATGATAAAATATTTAACAGAATTATCCAATATTGACGAAGTATGGGGTTTACCATCATATAATACACCTCACAAAACTATTGATACAATTTCTTCATATAATCATCGAATTGAAATGCTTAAACTTGCATGTAATAATATTAATAAAGTATATATTAGTAGATTTGAAGAAGAATATTCAAAACAAAATCCAAACATTAAATCATATACATATGAAATATTAAATGAAATAAAAAAAATACATAATAATTACAATATTTATTTTGTTGTTGGATTTGATTCTATACGAGATATTAGTTCGTGGCATAGGTATATAGAACTAATTAGAGATTATGAGTTTTATATTTTTGATAGAAAAGATAATGAGTTTAAAACAATAGAACAAAAAAAATTTTACTTAGATAATTTAGGTAAACATAAAGGAATTAATTTTAAATATAAATTATTGGATTGTACTATTACTAATATATCATCATCAAGTATAAGAACTATGTTAAATAAGAAAGATGAGTATAATAATATTTTAAAAATATTCTTAGATAGTAAGGTATTAAAATATATTGAAGATAATAAATTATATGGAGAATAATAAAGAAAAAAATAATATGTGTCACAATAAAATCAATTTTAATTTACAACTTTTTCAAAAATATAATGAAGAAATAAAGAATGTATTAAAAGATGATATTGAAAGATATTGGCATTCTGTATCAGTTGCAATTACTGCAGTAAATCTTGCTGATATTTATGGTGCAGACAAAGATAATTGTATAGTTGCAGGGATTTTACATGATTACTGTAAATGTTTAAGTTTAGATGATATGCTATCAATGTGTGAAAAATATAATGTGATTCTTACTGAAGAAGATAGAAATGCAGATGGATGCATACATGGTTTTTTAGCTGCTAAAGTTTGCAAAGAAAAATATGATATTAACAATGAAGTTTACAATGCAATATATTATCATACTTGTGGTAGACCTAATATGACTATTTTAGAAAAAATTATTTATGTATCTGATTTTATAGAACCACTTCGAAGATTTAGGGATAGAGTTGAAGAGGTTAGAAGACTTGCATATACGAATATTGATAAAGCAATAGTTCTTTCTTCTGAAATGGGTTTAGAACATCTTAAAAATACAAATAAATTTATACATAGTAATACACAAAAAACTCTTGATTATTATAAAAACCTTATGGAGGTAAAATGATAAAAAACAACAAATTAGAAATTATTATAAATTACTTAAATACAAAAAAAAATAGTAGTTTAAAAGTTTTAAATATCAGTAAAATTTCAATTATTGCAGATTTTTTTGTAATAGTATCAGTACCTTCTCAAAAAAATGTTGAATCATTAAGTGATGATATATGTGACTTAATGGAAAAGAATAATTTTGAAATAAGGAATAAAGAAGGTGTGCATAGCAAATGGGTTCTTATAGATTGTAATGATATAATAATACATATTTTTGATGATGATTATAAAGACTTTTATAATCTTGACAAATTATGGGCAGATGCTGAAGAAATAGAAATATAGTATGAATAGAGTAGAAGTAGAAATTTCATATAAAAGTTTAAAACATAATTTAGACTTAATAAAAAAAATTACCAAGAATAAAAACATAATTTGCATGGTAAAAGACAATGCCTATGGGCTTGGAAGTGCAAATATAGCAAAGTTTTTATCTGAAGATTCTTTAGTAAAAGCTTTTGCAGTTGCAAGTTTTAATGAAGCAAATTATCTTAAATATTATGTAAATAAAGACATTATTATTATCAGTCATATATTTAAAAGTAATTATGAAGAAGCAATTTTAAATGATTTTATTTTAACTATATCTTCACTTAATCAAGCTATTCAAATTAATAATATTGCTGAAAAACATAATAAAAAAGCAAGAATTGAAATTGGGATTGATTCTGGGATGGGGAGAATAGGTTTTAACATTAGTGAAGATTCTATTAAAGATATAAAAAAGATTAATGATTTAAATAATATATCAATATTTGGATTTTTTTCACATTTTCCTGTTGCAGATTGTGACATAGATGATTTAGATAATAAAAAATGGACTGACAATCAAGAAAAAAGATTTGATGAATTTATAGAAAAGATTAATAAACTTGGAATAAAGTATAATGATATTTCCATATCTAATTCAGCAGGAATATTGACAAATCGTGGCACAAAATATTCGTCAGTTCGTCCTGGAATAATACTTTATGGACTATTACCAAATAATAGTTTATCTAAATATGATTTTAAACCAATAATGCAAATTAAATCGAGAATTATATATATAAAAGAAGTAGAAGAGAATACTTCAATATCATATGGTAGAACATTTATATCTAATTGCAAAATGAAAATTGCAACTGTAGCGTGTGGATATGGTGATGGATATCCAAGGTCAGCATCAAATAAAACATTTGTAATAATTAATGATAAATTATGTCCAGTAATTGGGAAAGTAACTATGGATATGTTTATGGTTGATGTAACTAATGTTAACTGTAATGTAGAAGATGAAGTTATACTTATAGGTGAAAGTGAACACGAGAAAGTAACAGTAGATGATATATGTAAATTAACTGGGGAATTTAATTATGAACTTTTGACAAGAATTAATGCAAGAGTGAAAAGAGTTTATAAAGATTAGAATTTAAAAATTATTATTCATTTCTAAGTTTTACAGTATTTCTTGCAAGCCTCTTTTTATTATCTTCAATAGCTGCATAATGTTTTTTTGTAGTATTGACATCATTATGTCCAAGTACTGATGCTACCAAATATATATCATCAGTTTCTTGATAGAGATTAGTTCCAAATGTACTTCTTAATTTGTGTGGAGTTATATGCTTAAGTGGAACTACACCTGTAGCATATTTTTTCACTATTTTTTGTACTTGTCGCGCAGTTATTCTTTTATTTTGTAAAGATAAGAATAAAGCATCATTACTTTTTGTATCAACATTACTAATAGTTTTTCTATAATTCATATATTCACTTAAATACTTTAAAACTTCATCGCTAAAATAAATAATAGCTTCTTTTCCACCTTTTCTTTTAATATTAATAGCAGTATTTTTTAAATCTACATCTGAAATATTTATTCCAATACATTCAGATACTCTTATCCCAGTACCAAGTAGAAGAGATATTAATGCAACATTCCTAAGTTTTGTTTTTTCATGAAATTTTTGCTCTCTATTTGATAATTTATCACCATTTTCAACAGAATCTATAAAATCTGCAACTTCATTAACATCAAGTCTTATTATTTCTTTTTCTCTAAGCTTTGGAAGTGTTACTTTTGATGCAGGATTGGTTTTGATTAATTCATTGTTATAATAATATTTGTAAAATGAACGAAGAGTAGCAATTTTTCTTTTAATCCCTGAAACGGAATTTGATACTTCTATGTTATTTTCATCTTTATAATATTTTAAATATTCCATATATTCTTCAATATCTTGAAAGGTAATTGAATCTAAATCATCTAAAACTATATCTTTATTTTTAAATTCAGGATTATTGTTTTTCAAATATGAAAAGAAAACTTGTAAATCATAGCAATATGCAAGTCTTGTTTTTGAAGTAGTACGAGGTTCTATACTTCTAATAAAATCTTTACAAAAAGATGGAAGAGAAGTTAACTGCTCTCTAATTTTAAGTGTATTTTCTTTTTCTTTTTCATCATAATATCCCATATTATTTAAATGATATTTTTATCTAAATACTGTAAACAAGCATTAAATAATGATTTTTTTGCTCCAATGTTTTCTTTATCTTTATTATGACCCAAGGCAATTTTATTACATCCAAGAGATTTTACAAAAGGATTTATAACACCTTTACGCATTTTAGAACACAAAGCACATGGATTTGATTCTTTACGTATGTTAAATACTATGTCAGCAATATTTGTATCAATTATATAATATTCTATATCTAAATCATCAAAATAACGTTTTAGAATGTCAAAATTGATGTTTTTAAATCCTGTATTAACAGTAACAACTTTAATCTCAAAATCGAGTGGATAAAAGCGTTTTAAAGCATTGAGAGCAACTGCTAATGTAATAGAATCCTTGCCTCCTGAACAAGAAACAGCAATAATATCACCATTACTTATTAAATTATATTTATCAATACATTTTCTTGTTAATGACAAAACTTGTTGTAAATTCATATAAACCTTCCAGTTTAAAGTTATTTGAAACTATTTTTAGTTAGAATTATTAAGTAATTTTATAATAGCATATAATTAAAACATTGTCAATATCTTTTCGTTAAACTATTGTTTCGCGAATAGTTAAATATTACTATAATTATTGACTTTTGTCAAGTATATATATTTTAAGTATTTATTAAT
>CADCOW010000124.1 GCA_902803205.1 uncultured Eubacteriales bacterium
AATGCAAGGCGACGATCGGATTTGAACCGATGATCAGGGTGTTGCAGACCCACGCCTTACCACTTGGCTACATCGCCTTATCATAACTATATAATAATATCTTAAAATTAGGTTTTTGTCAAGCAAAACTATTATAAAATACTATAAATATACTATAAATACTATAAAATTACTATTGAAAATAATATAAAAATCTCAAAATTTACTATTTTATATCTTTTCTTACTGATTTTAAGTTATTTTTGATCAAAAGTACTTGACCGTTTTTTGATAAAAGGTAATCAATTAGTAGCTTTGCATTATCAATATTCATTGAATTAGCTACTAATGCAATATATCTATCCTTTCCATTTTCATCACTTGCCACAACATAATAATTATCACTTATACCCTTATATTCATCTTTTATTTTTTTATCTTCTTTTGAAATATATGGTGTCACATAGTTAGAATTTTTAAAACTTTGTAAGTCATTTTTATCATCAATTATAATAACATCAGCTTCTGGCAATTCTATTTCATAAGATGATTTAAGCTTGTCTTTAATTAAATCTTCATTGCCAAAATAATAATCAAGTACAATTCCTTCATATTTTTCTTCAAAACTATACTTAATATCATTTGCAACATTTTCATCAAATGTAGTATATAACATAACTGACCCACTATAAGTAACTTTTGAATTTTGATTATTGCAAGATATAAATAAAATACTTGAAATCATTAATATTAAAAATAAGATTGTTATTCTTTTCATACTTTACTCCTTTATTAATATTATAAATATAATATCATATTTATCAATAAAAATAAACTATTTTTATTGAATTTATTATGAAATTATATTAAAATATAAATATATATTATTTTGGCAGATAGAATATATATATAGGAGTATTTATGAAAAAGTCTTTAACCTTAAAAGAAAGCTTAACTGTTGGCAGTATGCTTTTTGGTATGTTCTTTGGAGCTGGTAATCTTATATTTCCAGTTCATATGGGGCAACTTGCTGGAACTAATTTTTTACCATCAGCAATAGGTTTTATAACAACTGGTGTGGGTTTACCACTCCTTGGTGTTGCCTGTCTTGGCATCAGTAAAAAAGATAGTTTATTTGACTTAGCAGGTCTTGTTGGTGACAAATACAAATATTTTTTTACTATACTTTTATATCTAACCATAGGTCCTTTTTTTGCTATCCCAAGATGTGCTACAACATCCTTTTCAACAGGAATAGTTCCATTATTAAACGGAGCAAATGAAATCATACCAAGACTAATTTTTACATTTATATTTTTTTCACTTGCTCTCTTATTTGCAATAAAGCCTAATAACATATTACAATATATAGGTAAATTCATAAATCCTATTTTTTTATTATTTCTTTTTGTACTTATAATTGTCTCATTTATAAATCCGATGCTTATTTCAAATAACATTACTCCTGATGCAACATATACTACTAATCCATATTTCACTGGCTTCCTTGAAGGATATAATACTATGGATGCCATAGCAAGTCTTGCATTTGGAATTACTGTCATCACAGTTATTAGAAATCTTGGAATAAAAAATGAAACAGATATTGCTTTTAATACTTTAAAAGCAGGAATATTTAGTTGTGCTCTTATGGCTATAATTTATTTTCTTACAACATATATAGGAACTATGAGTAGAGGAATATATGAAACTTCTGAAAATGGTGCTATTGCATTATCACAAATTAGTAATCACTATTTTGGTAATTTAGGTATTTATTTTTTACTAATCATAGTTACTCTTGCATGCTTTAAAACTTCTCTGGCTCTAATTGTAAGTTGTTCTGAAATGTTTTATAAAATGTTTCCTAATTTTATATCAGAAAAAACATGGACGATAATATTTACTTTATTCTCTTTTATAGTTTCAAATTTTGGATTGAATGCTATAATTGCTTTTGCCATTCCATTTCTTATGTTTATATATCCACTTGCTATATGCCTTATAACTCTTGCACTATTTGGTAAATTATTTAACAATGATAAAAAAGTATTTGCTATTACTACTATTTTTACACTTATACCAGCACTACTTGATTTCATTATATCATTTCCAAAAAATAGTTTTATTCCTACAAGTTTTATAAATGCAGTATATAGATTTCAGAGCATTCTTCCACTTTCAAATATTGGACTTGCTTGGATAGTACCTACAATTATAGGTTTTATTATTAGTCTTATCGTTAGAAAAATAAAATCACAAGCTATTTAAATATATTAAGTAAAAAAATAGGGGAATTGTAATCCCCTATTTTTTTATATTTATTATTCTCTAAATATTTATAAACTACTCAGATTCTTTTATACCATGTTTCTCTGCATATCCTGTTAAAAATAATGTAAGTGCACCATCACCAGTTACATTACAAGCTGTACCAAAACTATCTTGAAGTGCAAAAATTGCAAGAAGCGTTCCAGTGAAAATTGCAGTTTGTTCTGGTGTAGCACCAGCATTAGCACAAATTATTGATTCAACTATACCAAGAGATGCCATAACTGTTCCACCTGGAACACCAGGAGCACCTACTGCAAATATACCAAATAATATTATAAATAAAGTCATAGTTCCTATAGTTGGTAAACTATTAAAAATCATTTTGTGTATTATTAAGCAGAAAAATGTCTCTGTAAGCACTGAACCACAAAGGTGAATATTAGCAAATAGTGGAATACCAAATCCTACCAAATCTTTACGTAAAACACTACTCTTATTAGCACACTCAAGTGCTACAGATAAAGTGGCAGCTGATGACATAGTTCCAATAGCCGTAATATATGCTGGACCATAATGTTTTAATACTTCCATTGGATTACGTTTGCTATATGCACCTGCAACTCCATAGAGAACTGCGAGCCAAATATAATGTCCTATTATTACTATAATTAAAGCAATTAGGAAAACTGGGAACTGTTTTAGAGTTCCATTAAGTCCTAAAATTGCAAAAGTTGTGCCAATATGAATTGGAAGGACAGGTATAACTATTTTATCTACTATATCAAGTACTATATTTTGAAATTCTGCAAGTAAATCTTTAGTAGTTTTTGCATTTGTCCACACTACAGAAAGGCCAATAATAATTGAAAGTACAAGTGCTGAAATTACTGGCATAATTGGGTTAATATCAAGTTTAAAAATTGCATCAGGAAGCTTAACTTCTACAGCATCTTTTGCAATATTAAACATAGGAACTAATGTATAACCAGCTATTGCAGACATAGTAGCCGCTAAAATAGATGATAAATAAGCAATAATTAAAGAAATGAATAATAGTTTTCCTGCATTTTGTCCCATCTTTGTAATTGATGGGCAAATAAATCCAAGCACAATGAGTGGAACACAAAATGAAATAAATTGTCCAGTAAGTCTATTGACACTTATAATAACTTGCATAAAGTTCCAAGAGAATTGTTGAATAGCATTTAATGTTGCATCTTTCATAAGAACAAGATTTTTTGTACTATATGGTTTTTCTGGATCGCTTAATACTAATTCAGTAACTGAATTTAGATTGTTGATTAATAAGATTCCAATTACACCGCCGATTATAATTGCTAACAACAACTTAAGTGGTAAAGGTAAATTTTTTTTCATAATATTAATCCCCCAAAAGATTATTTATATTAATGTATTATTACTACTCATTTATTACATTTTCAATTAATTCTTTATACTGCTCTTCTGTTCTCATTCCAATAATTAAATGCTTAATTTTTTTATCTTTTCCAACTATATAAGTAGTAGGTATACTCATAATATTAAATTTAAATCCATAGGTATTTTCAATATCATATGCTACTGGAAAAGTATATATCTCATTTTCTACTAAAAAATCTTGTACTACTTCTTTTTGTTCTCCTAAATCAATCATAACAAAATTCATTTTACTGCCATATTCTTCATATAAGTTTTGTAATCCTGGCATTTCTGTCCTACAAGGTGGACACCAAGTAGCCCAAAAGTTAATAAGTGCTGGTTTATCACTTATACTTAAATTAAATGTAGTACCTTTATTTGTATCTATAACTACATTTGGCATATCCATCCCTTCAGACAAATCATAATTTTCTAATTCAGTTTTATTTGTAGTTATTTCTTCTCCATTATTATTTAACTCATTTTCATTTATTACTGTTCTTTTTGCACAAGAGTTTAAAATAACTAATGATAAAATTATAAAAAATATTCGTTTAAACATATATCTCTCCCTTTATAGTATTTAGTACTTTTTATTGAAAAAAAATAAAATATTTTGTATAATAATAATATATTTTTATGGAGGTAATATCTATGAAGCTCATGTATATTATAGTTCGCCAAGATAATGAAGCTGATGTAGTAAATGCACTTATAAAGGAAAATTTCCGTATCACCAAACTTGCAACATCTGGAGGATTTTTAAGAAAAGGAAATACTACTCTTTTTAGTTGTATTCAAGACAATGAAGTTAATAAGGCAATAGATATTATTAAAAGTGAATGTGGTAAAAGGCAACAAATCCAAGTAGAAATGCCAATTAATCTTCCTTCTACTGCAATAAACTATACTACTGTGCCAACAACTATTGAAGTAGGTGGAGCAACTATTATCGTGACGGATGTCTATAAATTTGAAAAATTCTAAATACTATTTGTTATTTTTTAGTAAATCTTCCCATACAACTCTATTGTTATAATGAACATATCCAGCAGAATACTCTTTTGTAGTTGGATATGGAATTTCATATAAATATATGTTCATTGCTTCAAGTGCAATATTCAAACTATTTGATAATTTATTGAAATTTTTAGTTGTATCTTCATTGTCACAATCTTGAACATATACCATTGGCTTTACTTTGACATATATAAAATCACCACTTGAATTATATAACATATTTTGTAAATCAACTATCGTAGTGGCTACTGAATCTATCATTTCTTTTGTAATATTCTTTATTCCACTACCTACAGCAAGATTAACAGTATTCACACCCTCAAAAAGTATAATTTTCTTATATTTTTTTTTGATTTTAGGTATCCATTCTTTTATCTTATCATCGGTCATACCACCAAAACCAACAATATCATATGAAAAGGCGTCAAGTGCATCACCCATAGTATAGCCACACCAAACTACTCCAGAACCACCAATAATTAAATTTTCATTATTCTCCCTTATCCTTATCCAGTATGCATTTACATCTTGAAGGTCTTGTTTTCCTATTGAATCTAAAAATAAATTATATGAAGCATCAAATAATTCTCCAAATGATGCATATGTTTTTTTCTCCTCATCATAGTAATTTTTTTCTTTACAAAAACATATAGCATTAATACTTATTATAGATATTAAAACTACAATAATGTATAATATTTCTTTTATTCTTTTTTTCATATCACTAATACAATAAATTCCTTATAGAATCATATACAATATTTGCTAATTGATAATGAAATTTCTCATTATAATGAATATCATCTTGACTTAAATACTCTTTTGTAGCTATGTATTTACAATCTACATATACAACATTTTCATATTTTTTAGATATAAGTTTTATGATTTCATCGTATATTTTTGGTCGATTAACAAATAAATCTGGTGAATTTGCTGATATACCATTTACAAAAAAATCACAATTAGAATGTATTACAATAATCTTATCATTTAATCTTGCATAATCGAACAAATCTTCTATTGTCTTTTTAAACAATGATAAATCTGTCTGTCTTAATACATCATTCACACTTGTAGAAATTATAATTATTGGAAATTCTGAACTAATAGCATCTTTATAAATTTCAAAATTTTCAACAACTGTATGTCCAGCATTTTGCAAAACACCATTTTTATAATCAAAATATTTTGTAAAACAATTATAAAGATTAGCACTATAACTATCTCCAGTAATTAAAACATAATCCAAAAAATTATTAACTGATGGTATGATTTGTTTTATACTATTTAAGTTGAAAGAATAATATCTTGCATTATAAATATCATTTTCAAATAAATTATATACATTAAAGATATCATTATAATCTTTTATAGTAAACTCTTCTCCAAAATAAGTTAAATCCTTCTGAATATCTTGTAAAAGTATATCTCTATGTTTATAAAAAAAATCATATTCATATGCATATATCTTAAAGTTGAAATTTAGTAATATAATAAAAATAACAAATAAACTTATTCTTTTCACAAAAAATAATTTCATAATAATATTATAAATAAAAATGAGTAAAAAATCAATATTGTATGATTAAAAACACTTATATAGGCTATATCAATTTTTTACTCATATTACTATTATTATTTAATTAATTAAAATATGTTCTTCCAGCATTAGCATCAGGATTAAAAATGCTTTTTATTTGATCATCAGTTAAATCAACACCAAATATATCCTTATAATATGATCTTGTCTCTTTTATAAGATCTACATCATTAAACAAGTCTTCATATGCAGTTTTTGCGAACCAAAGAAGTGTTATAGGTGTATCAATTCCTGGTGTATATGTTCTATACATACCAAGAGGCATTTTGTAAACTTCTTTATCTTTTACAGCTTTTACTTCACTCCAGTCGTAAGTTCCTACAGTATTTTCATATAAATCTTTTGGAAGTGCAGTATTAAAATTTGTTATAAAAATCATATCTGGATTCCAAGCATATACTTGTTCAATATTAGTAGCAACTGAATTATCTTTCTCAAGTTCATTAGCTACATTGATACAACCAATAGCATCTGACCACCATTGACCAAAAAAATTCTTTCCAGAAGTTAACATAGTACTATCGTTGTATTGGAATAAGAAAAATACTCTTTTTTTATCTTCCATTTTTAAGTTTGCAATTCTACCTTTAATCATATCATATATTTCATTTGACTTTTTTTGAGCTTTTTCACTTCTCTCATTTAATATTTTTATGTCGTCATCATATTTAAAAACTTCTGTCAAAGTTTTAAGCCATTGATTAAGTGTTTCAATACAGTCATAATGCCATCCATTTGCTGATATTCCGATAGCACAAAATCCTGCATTTTGTAAAACCTCTTTTTGCTCATTATTGTTTTCACTATAAAATACTACATCTGGGTTTAATTTCATAAGTTCTTCTACATTTATAGTATTGCCATTCATAAAATCTGATTTTGCATTAAGTATTTCAGGGTAAATTTGTGAAAGTAAACTGTTTTTAGCAGCACTTGCACTTGTTGGTGCAATTCCAACTATCTTGTCAGCACTATTGAAAAACACTGATAAGACTGCAGGTATTGGGAAAATATCAGATACAACTATTCTACTAATCTTATTTGGAACTTGTACTTCATTTCCACCATGGTCAATAACAATATGTGTATCAGAAGTATTTGACATATTGTTTTTTTCTTCACTTGTTACATCTGCCAATGTCTCACTTGTTTCTGTTTTTGTAGTTAATGGTTTAGCACAAGCAAATATACTTATGCACATTGCCATTGTTAAAATAATTGATAAAAACTTTTTCATAACTTATTCCTCCAATTTAATTACTTTTAAAATTTATTTATAATATAATTAAAAATTATCTATAAGATTAATTATATTTTTTCTAAACAATCGTCCTGAAAAACCTTCATGTGGATGGTTTACAAAAATTGTATCTTTAGGAACTATAGGTTTATAAAGTGGATCAGCTATAACTATCTTTGCAGATTTTATTACTTTTGCAATTTCATCTTCATCTTCCAAAAAGTAGTCTTGTTTTTCTAATGCTACATTATTTCTAACTGTCAAGTCTTTCACTATATCTCCATGATATGTATTACCAAGTTCTACACCAGATATAACAATAGGAGTATGTCCATATTTATAATAGATAGCCTTTGCTAATGATTTTGATGTCACACTTTCTCCAATTATAAATATATTTTCATTCTTAAAGTTTTTAGATAAATCACTTGAAAAAATTACATCTAACTCGTCATTAATTTCTCCTACATTATGATATTTATAATTCAAAGTATCAATAATCATTTCCTTCATTTTTTTTCCATATGGAACACCAACTACATAAGGAGTTTTATACTGTTTCTTAAAGTATTCTGCAAGTTTTATACCAACTGATGAAATAACAAGATTAACTGATGCTTCACCAGCATTCTCAATATTATTAACATCACAGTTTAATGCAAAATTTGATATGACATCAAATCCATTTTTATTTAAAAATTTCTCTATACTTTCTATTTGACCATTTACTGAAAAATCAATAGGTGTTGCACCTATAATATTTATTGATTTTTCTCTTTTTTTTGTACCATCTTTTACAAATCGTTTTGCATATTGAAGTAGTGCTTCACCTGCACCTTCTACATAACTATGCATACCATTTGTATTGATACCAAGAGTTGGGATTCCAGTTTCTGCTTCTATTACCCTTGCATTTGCCTCAATATCACAGCCAGTAATCATAGGAATAGGAGTCCCTGCAATAGCTATAAATCTTGGCTTTAAATCTTTGGCAGCACTTACTATGTCATCAACTAATTTTTGGTCATCACCCATTATGGCTTCTATCTCAGTAAGACCTGTTATATAAACCATACTTTTACTATCATACCATCTTGGCTCATCATGAGTGTTATATGTTGAATTACAACCAGATGCATCATGCATTATAATCATGCCACCGAGCTCATATAATGCTGATGGTACTCCTGATACATCTGCTGTATATGTACTTGTAAATGTTTGTATTTGTTTCATAATATACAACTGCACCCTAACCCTTTCTTTTGAATTAAATTACTTGCATCTTTTTCATTTTTAAAGGCATTTATCATATTTTTTGCAAGTATCTTTATACCATCAAATCCATAATGACCACCACACTCAACTTCATTGACAAAATTGTTTGTATTAGTAAAATATGTAGCTTTTTGTCCAAGTGCAAGATATTTTTCATTTTGTTTTCTATCATTTGTCCTCATAGCAACATTTACAGTTGGATATATCAATATATCTCTATCTCCATATTTATCTTGCAATTCTTTAAATATATCCTTTTCAGAAATTGAATCTGTATATATTTTTTTTACATTAAATCCATAGTCAAGTAGTAATTTTGCAAGACTAAATGGTGCTGGTGTAAATGTATAATCTATAGCAATAGCTGTATTACCAATTATTTCTTTTGCCTTCTTTAATTCATCAATTGCTTCTTTATCTTTAAAATCAAACTTTTTAATATCGACATTAATTTTATCAGCAAGTTTTGAAAGATAATTTTTTATAGTATCAGCATCATAACTAATTGGTATATATAATAACTCTTGACCTAACTTTTTGCTTATCATATCCATACCTTTATATGCTACTGGTAGATATGTTATATTTAATTTACTTTTAGCCATATCTTGATACTCATCAAAAGTCTTACACATAGTTATATCACGAATTTTTATTTTGCTCATTTTTATTATACGAATTAAATCACTTGTATCATCTGTCTTATAGTTGTTACCACAAATATTTATACCATTATCTTTTTTATCTGTTTTATCAAGCAAAGAATAAAGTTGCCTTCTCATTAACTCATCAGGAGTCATACCACTTTTTCTCATAATAGGGTTCATATAACAATCAGTAAATTTAATTTTTGGATATTTTTTTCTAAGAGTTGTATAACAAAGATTCATATCAAGAGCCATAAAATGATGTATGCAACTTGTATATATAAGTATGGCTTTTGGTTTCTTTTTTAGTTTATCAATAACATGACTCACTCCATCTATTAAAAGGTCTTCCATATCTCCATCAAGAACATTGTTTTCTTTTATAGTTACAGTAGAAAACCTTCCCATCTCACCCATCTCAGCCGCTGTAAGGACTACACCTCTTAGACAATTTGAAGCACAAACAAATACTTGATGAGATTCTGGAATTAAAAAACCTGTATGAACTATATTCCATGTTCCTCTTGCAGGGCAGCCATATTCAAGTCCAGATGTAAAAGGTGCTTCAGGATTTACATCTTTTATTTTTTTTGCTACAACAATTTCTTCTTTATTATCCAATACATGTTTAAGCATTTTCCACCTCTTTTGCAAGCTTTAAATATGCTTTTGCCATATCACTATCTGGAAATGCTTCCACAACTGTCTTTTTCATATCTTCTGCAATATGCACAATCTCATCATATGGAAGAACTCCAACTATTTTAGTTTTAAATTCTTTGCATAATTCTTCAACTTTTTTTTCTTCATCTTTTACATTCTTTTTGTTTAAAATTATACCACCAAGTTCAGCATATCCTCTACCTTTAAAACTTTTCATAGCCATACAGATATTAGCTGCAGCATATATAGACATATTTTCACCTGATGAAACAACAAAAACTTTATCGGCAAACCCTTTTCTCATAGGCATTGAAAATCCACCACAAACAACATCACCAAGTACATCATAAAATACAACATCTGGATTATACTTTTTATATGCACCTTTTTCTTCAAGTTTTTCTAAGGCACAAATTATACCTCGACCAGCGCATCCAAGCCCAGGAGTTGGGCCACCTGCTTCTGCACATATAATATTATTGTATCCAAGTTTAATCATATCAGAGAGTTCAAAATCATCTTTTTTTTCTCTTATTAAGTCAAGTGTTGTTTTAATTTTAGCTCCATGAGTAATAAGAGATGTAGAATCTGCCTTTGGGTCACAGCCTATCTGCATAACAACTTTACCTTGATTTGATAGTGCTGCTGATAAATTTGAAACTGTAGTTGATTTACCTATACCACCTTTTCCATAAATTGCAAATTTTTTCATATATTCTCCTTTATATCAAAGTCTAATTATATAATTGAAACTGGGACTATATCTTTATATACTGTGTCACCATCAGTTATCTCACCAACAACAGCCTTTATATGATATGTAGCTTCAATATTTTCTTTAGTAATGATGTCTAATGTATTACCAAATTTATAACTATACAACTTATTTAACATTAAAACTTTATTAGAATATCTAAGTGCGTGCTCTGGATAATGAGTATTAAATATAATAAGTTTGCCTTTAGATTTCAATCTATCAATAGTATCAAGCATTAAAAGTTGGTTTCTATAATCAAGATTTGACTCAGGTTCATCAAGTATTAGTATTTCTGGTTCACGAATAAGTGCCCTTGCCATAAATACCATCTGAGCTTCACCACCACTAAGTTTTGATACATATTTATCTTTTAAATGGTATATTCCCAGTTCATTCAATATATCATATACTTTCTCAATATCACTATCTTTAGGTTTTAACAATGGATTGATTTTACTTGCAAGACCAAGTAGAACTGTATCAACAACAGTATAGATTGATGTCTCTTTCCCACCTTGTTTAAGATATGCTACAAAAGAATAATATTCTTTTTTTTCATACTTATCTATATCTTTACCATTTATCAATATTTCACCACCAGTTTTTTTCTTAAGACCAAGTAAACATTTTATAAATGTGGTCTTACCAATTCCATTTGGACCAAGAATAGATAATACAGTTGGGCTTTCAATTTCAAAATTTAAATCTTTAAATACTATATAATTGCCATATGCAAATGATAAATTTTTTACTTTTATACTTGTTATCATAGTTTTGCACCTGTCCTACTTCTAATCATATAAATAAAAAATGGTGCACCTATAAGTGAAGTTAATACAGATATTGGAATTTCAGCAGCAAACATCGACCTTGCTATAGTATCTATAATAACCATAAAACAAATACCAATACTAACTGTAAATGGCACAAGTCTTGTATGATTCTCACCTACAAGCATTCGACAAAAATGTGGAACTATAAGCCCTACCCATCCAACTTGACCAGCCATGGCTATTGATATTGCAGTTATTATAGTTGCTGCTACTATAACTACCATTCTTAAAAGTGTAATATTTATACCCATAGTTTTTACGACTTCATCATCAACTGTAAGTAAATTAATTCTCCATCTTAGTAAAAATATTATAAGAATACAAATAAAAATTATTGGAGCACTTACCATTAAAGTTTCTTTACCAATTGATTGAAAACTTCCCATAAGAAAAAATGTAATTGATGGTAAAACTGTATCTGTATCTGCAACAAATTTTACAAGTGATGTAAGACTTTGAAAAAGTGAACCAACTATTATACCTGCAAGAATTATAGTTTGTTTTGATTCATCTCTTTTTAGCCCTGTGATACCTGTTATCATAATTGTAAGTATACCAAATAAAAATGCTGTAAATTCTATGCCATAGACATTTAATCCCATAAGAATAGCAAGTGCTGCTCCAAAACTTGAACCACTCGCTACTCCCAAAGTATCTGGTGTTGCAAGTGGATTTGAAAAAAATGATTGAAATATAAGACCAGCAAGTGGGAGTGATGCACCAACTAATATAGCAGCAATTATTCTTGGTATTCTTACATTTGCTAAAGTAAGTGTGTGCATCTTTGAAATTTCTTTACCTCTAAAAAAGTTTATAATATCTCTTAATGGTATATTAAGTCTGCCAAATCCAAGACATAAAATTGATATTAAAATTGGCACTATAATTAATAATGCTACTATTAATATATTTATTTTTATTTTTGATGTATTTTTCATATAAAAAACCATATCCATATAGATATGGTGATTATAAACAAATATTTTACCATATCTTTCACCTAAGATATAAATCTATGGTGTTAGTATACATATATATATTAGCATCTTTTATACATTTTTGCAAGATAATATTATTTCACTTTAACTATATAATTCATTATATTTAAATATTAACTATATTTCCAACATTTTCATAACCATATCCACCAAGTTTTTTTAATTTATCGTGTAATTCATTAGATTTAATGATTTCAATAAATTTTTGTACTTTTATATCATTTAGATTTTTAGTATATATTGCAAAATCATATTCTTCAACTCCAACCTCAATAAAATCAAGTCCCATACTATCAGCTGCTGACTTAACTCCCATACCACAATCAGTATATGGACTTTTTACACTTGCAGCAACAGCCATATGAGTTGACAATTCTTTATCATACCCGTCAATTCTTTTTGGGTCTATTCCTAAAAGTTTTAATTTATAATCAAGTAATACTCTTGTACCTGCACCTCTTTGTCTATTTACAAATCTATACTTAGTTATATCTTCTATATTTTTTATATTAAGAGGATTGCCTTTTTTTACCATAAGACCTTGTATTCTATTAAAACCTTTTATAAGAGATACTTTTCCTTCACAAAACATTTCTTTAAGAATAGCTATATTATATATGCCAGTATTTTCATCAAGTAAATGCGTTGGTGCAATAATAGTTTCATTTCGTTTAAGTGCAAGAAGTCCACCCATAGAACCTACATGAGTTGATGATAAAGTAATATTATTATATTTTCTTGCTATAATATCAGAAACAATATCCATCAAAATATCATGAGACCCAATAGATATTAAAGTATTGTCAATTTCTGATTTATTTTTTAATAATTTAACTTTTGTAATTTCTCCAGCTTCAATACCTTCACTATTTTGTGGAATAATCATTATTCCATCTGCTCTAACCATACTCATTTGTGATGCTGCACCACGATTAAGCGGAGCAGCAATATATTTGTCTTCTATTCTTCCAACTTTTACACGTACATACTCCCTATATTTAAGAGATGATATTAATCTTTTTGAACTTATAGCATCTATTTCTTCTGACAAATCATTTTTTATACTAAGTATTGGTTTTACAAATAAATCAAAAGCAAGATATGCACTTAAAGGATATCCTGGTAGCCCTATGACAGGTTTTGAAGAAACAATAGCAAGTATAACAGGTTTACCCGGTTTAATAGATACACCGTGAACTACAACTTCTCCAATTTCTCTTAATATATGTACTGTATAATCTTCAGTTCCAGCGGATGAGCCAGCGTTTATAATTGTAATATCATTAGCACTTATTGATTCTTTTAATTTTGCTTTTATCATTTCATAATCATCTTTAACTATATCATATCTTTTACCTATGTTACCAGTTTTATTAATCAATGATTTTATCATATAAGAGTTAGAATCTATAATATCACCTTCTTTTAAGTCTTCTTTCATATCTATAATTTCATCACCAGTAGGTATAATACCAACAGTCTTTTTTTTATAACATTTAATTTTTGATATGCCACCTGCAATAAGTGCACCAATATCTATAGGTTTAATTTCATGATTACTTTCAAGTATCATTTCACCTACAACTATGTCTTCACCTATAGGTCTTATATTTTCAAATCCACTAACTGGTGAAATAATTTTTATTGTTTCATCATCAATCTCAATAACATCTTCAGCCATAATAACAGCATCAAAAGGAGGTTTTATAGCATCACCAGTATCAACAATTTTATAGTCAATACCAAGTTTTAATATAACAGGATTTTCTTCACTTGCATTTTTAGTTTTCTTACTTTCTACACAAATTCCATCCAAGGCTGTTGCATTAAAAAGTGGCGAATTACATTTCGCATAAATTGCTTCAGAAGTTATCCTATTTAATGCATCAACTGTTTTTACTTCTTCTGTATCCATTCTTAAAATATTTTGTTTATTTAATAATTCAAAATATTTGCTATATGCTTCCTCTACAGATATTGTTTTTAAATATAAATTGCGTTTTGGCATAATTAACCCCTACAAATAATATACTTTAACTTTTGAACCTTTATTTATTCCCTCTTGATTAGTTTCAAGCTTTATAAAACCATCTGCGATTGATAATGTATGAATTAAGCCAGAACGACCGTAAATTGGTGTAACATTATAATCATTATCGATAGTTACAAGTTGTATAGTCATTCTACCTGGTGAAGCTGGTATATTTTCTGTCATTATTCCATCACATGTATATTCATATTCATTTACATTCATCAATTTATAAATTACACATATTACTACTAATTTAAAAAGAACTGCTGATGCTACTGGATGACCTGGAAGACCAACAAGTATTGTTTTTGTGTTTTTATCATATGCAGTTATAGTTGGTTTCCCTGGTTTTATAGCAATTCCATGTGTTAAAACATGAGAAGAAGAAATATTATTTATAACAGTACTACTTGTATCTTTTTTACCTTTTGAGCTACCACCAGATACTATAACTATATCACTATTAAACATTGCTCTTTTCATAGTATCTTCTAAAAGTTTTTCATCATCTTTTAACAAATACTTATTTACAACATTTAAATTGTATTTATTTGAAAGCCCTATAAGTAAATTAGTATTTACATCTCTAATCTTTCCAAAACTTAATTTATCATTTTCATCAATAAGTTCATCACCTGTTGAAATTATTGTTATATTCAATTTTTTATAAACTTTTATAATATTAACTGCTATTGATGATAAAAATCCCATGTCTGATGCTTTAATAATATGCCCTTTTTTTAAAGCTAATTCACCTTTTTTTATATCATCTCCTGCCTTAATAATATATTTACCTTCAGCAACAGATTCATATACTGCAATTCTATTACTTGTAATATTTTCAGTATTTTCAATCATAATACACGCTGTTGCACCTTTTGGTATCATGGCACCTGTAGGAACATAAACACATTCACCATTTTTAATTTCTATATCTTGAGTTTTTCCCATCAAACTTTCTCCAACTACATTTAAAATAGTTGGTATAGTATCATTTGCACCTTCAGTATCTTTTGCAACTACTGCATATCCATCTACAACTGATCTATCAAACTCTGGTACATCAATATTCGATATAATATCCTCTGCAAGTATTCTATTATATGAATCTGATAAGCTAACTTCTTCTACTGCTACACTAAAATTTCCACTTATACATTCATTGTATAATTTTTCTACTGCTTCATCTAAACTATCAACTTTTAATAAATCTATCATATAATCTTTCCACACTCTAATCTTATAGTATAATCTGCAATCTCATTTACCTTACTTAAATCATG
>CADCOW010000125.1 GCA_902803205.1 uncultured Eubacteriales bacterium
AAAACAAAAACAAATAATAAAAACATTTTTTTCATAACTATACCTCCATTTTTTATTAAATATTTTTAATAATAATTATCATCATATTTTAATATCCAATACTTTTTAATGCATCGCTATAAGAATCTAGGGCTTTATTATACGAATCAACCGCTTTATCAAGCGCTTTCCCATATTCATCAACAGCTTTATCAAGTGCTTTGTTATAATCTTCTATTGCTTTTTGTGTTGGACTCTTGCAAGCAGTCATAGCAAATGCAACAAATAAAACTAATAACAATACTTTTTTCATAACTAATCCTCCAATTTTATGTCTTTCGACAATTACTTATATTTCAACTATATTTCGTCAAATCAATTATTAGAGTTTCTGATTTTATTCTCTTTTGTAAGTCCATATATACCTGCAGCCAATACTAAAATACAGCCAATTATAGATATTGGAGCAACATCAAAGTGACAAGCTACACCATAATAAATCAAATTAGCAACACTAATCGTAATCATCCATTTATTATCTCTACATATAGCCAAATCAACCAAAATAAACAAAACAAGTATAATTAAATACATTATGTTAAATGTTCCAATAAAAGACTTATCTACCCCAAAAGATATCACAAAAGCATTCCAAAAACCTACATAATAAAGAAAATAATAAATAAATCCAATATCCCAAATAATTAAAGCAATAAATCCTAACCAATTAAATTTTTTTTTCATACCTTTCTTATCTCCTATAATTTCATTTATTTTTTTTGATTATTGTTCAGCAATCTATTAATTAATCTATATTGTAGGTAATTTCAAAATCAGCAATTGTTCCGCCACTCCATATTTTTCTTTCATTTGTAACTTTCCAAATAACACTAGTATTTCCTTGTGTAAATGTTTGTGTTCCGTCTTTAGCCTCAGTTTTTGAAATCCTATTGGATAATGATGATGGTAACCCTAATTCACGATTTATTTCTTTTGCCCAATATATTACTTCACTTTTCCAAGGCCATTCCGTCTTAATATCTAATTCATTTGGGGTTACTTTAATATCTAACATTTCTAAAGAATTTGAATTAACAGGGGTTCCATCACTAAGTTTACTACAGCATTTATTTTTTATATCAACCAAACTAATTCTTTTAGGTTGTACAACTGTTCCGGTACCATCATTATTAAAAACATATATATCTTTACCTATTTGAATCTGTCTGTTTTTTACCATTTTCCCATTTTCATCAACGTAATATCCCCCTTCAACAAAAGAGTTTTTTAACATCAATCCAATATCATTAAAGTAATACCATTTGCCTTCATCTTCTTTCCAATCATTTACCAAAAGCGCCCCATCATCTTTTACATAACAATAAGTTCCATTAATACTTTTATATCCTTCTGTCTTATCAATTTTTCCATCATTCCCAAAGAAATAACCCACGCCATCTTTTACATATGGTTCATTCTTTACTAACACACCATTTGGGTTGAATGCATACTCATTATTATCAATAGTCGCAATTGTATCTTTGGTATATTTTCCATCTTTCCCTAAATAATATATATTACCATTCTTATCGTCATACCAATAATCCGTTTGCATAACACCTTTATCATCAACATAATACTCATCTTGTACCCATTGATTAGTAACAAGGTAGCCATTCATATCAAAATAATAATATTTGCCATTAATTTCAGCCCAATCATTTTTGATAAAATTTCCATTGTTATCCTTAAATTGCTTATGGCCATTACCATCATCAATTAATTTTTGTCCACATCCTGAAATTCCTAATATTAGTAATAACACACTAAATATAACTAATTTTTTCATAACCAATATTCTCCGAAAATTTTATATCAATGTTTGTAAACAAAATTTAGTATATTTATTAAAACTATTGTTTTCAAGTAGCAAATTTGTTATATTCATTATTCCTGTCTCCCTAATTCCCTATCGCCGTTCCGCAGTACTCGCAGTAATCTGCAGTTCCATCCCCATCAACGATAGAACTTCTATGTCCGCACCCAGGACATTTTACAACTTTATATTCTCCTCTTGGTGACACTTGAATATTTGCATTTCTAGTTATGCTATTGGTATCATTATTTGCACTGGTATTTACTGGCACACCCACAGGTTGGTTGTTCTGTGTTGCACTGTCAATTGCACCTGCAACTGCTGCGCCAATCAAAGCTCCTCCAATATTTCCCAATCCATGTGCAAGCCCTCTACCTATTGCTTTTTCTAAACTATCATCAAATAAACCCATACTTACCTCCTTATAATCCTAATAATTCTTTTTTCTTAATATTAAACTCTTCTTCAGTAATTATTCCAGCATCAAGTAATTTTTTAAACTCTGTTATTTGTTGAAAACTATTATTTGAACCTGCATTAGCAGTTTGACCATTAAGTGGATTCATACCTTGAGCTACATTCATACCCATAACTATTCCACCACCATTACCAAGTCCATTATTTTTTACACCTTCAGCAATTTTTTGTTGTGCAGCCATATTTGCTACTTGTTCACTCATACCCTCGTATGCTGATACACTCATGCGGCTCTTATTGTATTCTTTTACTAATTCACTTGAATCTTCAGTAAATTCAATATTTTCTATTGATACTTTGCAAATCTTTAATCCAAATCTTTCTTCCCAAGTTCCTGCATTATGTGCATCTTGAGCAATAATATCTGATATCTCATTTGCATGAGCAGGAAGACTTGAAATTCTATACTTTTCAGATAAAGAATTTAAAACTACTATAAATGATTGCAAAAAGTCTGAAAGCAATGCTTGTCTTGTATTCAAATCTGCAAATGAGTAATATGCCGCATTTACAGGAATAAAATTTCTTATAACTTTTTTTGCATCGACAACTTGCAATGTAAATGTTCCATATGACAATATTCCTAAGTCAACTTTATAAAATAAATCATTATAAACAAGAGGTCCACGAGTTCCAAATTTAATATTTCTTATCTCTCTTAAATTTACAAATGAAACTCTTTTTTGAACATTTGGCACTCCTCCAAATCTAAATCTATCCCCAATTTGGTTTAACATATTATCAATAGACCCACCACTTAAGACAGAGCCTTCACCTGTTTGATATATATATCCACCTGGGTCGGTAATTACTCCTTCAATACCACCTTGACTAAAAACAAAAGCCGCTGTATTTTCTGGAACATAAATTTTAGAACCATTTGTAATTATTCCATCTGAACCCTCTGTGTTTGATCCACGCCAACGATTTTTAGATTGAAACTTTCCTGGCATACAT
>CADCOW010000126.1 GCA_902803205.1 uncultured Eubacteriales bacterium
AAAGCAAATAAGTAAGATAAAATATATTGAAATTACTGACAAGGATGAAATAAAGAAATATCTTAAAAGGATTGCAAAGTAATGGTACAGATATAAATATTGATGCTATATTTGAGATTATAGATATAGTAGTTAGTAAAATACAAAAGTCGTGTGATGGAGTTGTTGAGTTCTTAGAATCCGAAAATGAAGAAAAACTAGTTAGCATGTATCAGAGTAAAGGCCTAAGCCTTACTTTTTATCATCACATCAAGTTGTGGATAAGGTATTGATATACCACATTTGTCAAATTTAGGTTTAATATGTTCTTTTATGCTCCATAGACAACTGAAGTAGTTTGCATTTTCAGTATAAGCTCTGAGAGTAAAATTAATACTACTATCTGCATAATCATTTACAAATACAACTATGTCTTCAGTTTTAATAACTAATGGTTCTTCTTGCAAAAGTTCTATAAGTGCTTTTTTTACTTGTTCTATATTATTGTCATATGATACACCTATAGTGTATTCAATTCTTCTAAATGTTTCATAAGAATAATTTTTAATAATGGCAGAGCCTACTTTACTATTTGGCATATAGATTAGTTCATTTTTATATGTTCGAAGTTTTGTAAACATAAATCCGATTTCTACAACATATCCTTCTATGCCATCTATATCAACATAGTCATCAACTTTAAATGGATGATTTGCATAGAGATTTATAGCATTTGCAAGATTAGACATAATGTTTTGAACTGAAAGAGATACTGCTAAACCAAAGATAGAAAATGCTGCTATAAGAGAAGAAGTGTTTATACCAAGTGCACTAGCCGCAATCATAATTGCAAAAAAGATGAGAAGTATATTTATAATATGATTAATTATTAATATAATATTTTTTTCCAGTGGAAGTTTGCTACTATATTTTTTCATAATAGAATTTATAATTTTGTAGATAAAATAAAAAACAATACAAATAATAATAGCAGCTGGTAGTGCTTTAAGATTAGCACCTACTGCAGAATTAATCCCAACAATAAAATCTTGAAAATAATCTGTAGGTTTTTGCATAATATCTCCTAAATAATATATTAAGTTAATGTAACTTTACCTCGAAAAAGTTAAAATGTAGATTTTTTTGAAGTTCCCTTAATAAAAACTATTCATATTTTACATTTTATTGATAGAAAATGCAATAATATTTTGACAATATCTAATATAGATATAAGTATTTTTAAAATATTTTGAATTTTTTGCAAAAAGACATAAAGTATGCTATATTTAGATTTATTAAATATGTTTGTGATAATGCTGATAAATATTGAGGAATTTTTCATTAAGTTTTAAGTTATTAAAAATAAGGAGGTAAAAGAATGATAAAAATATTTTTAACAGGTGATAATCATTTTGGAAGAAAGTTTGCAAATTACAAGATGAAAGATATTATTATAGAAAAAAGATATGAAAGTTTTAAGAAAATGGTTGATAAGGCAAATGAAGAAAAATGCAATTATTTTGTAATTGCAGGAGACTTATTTGACAATACCAATAATATACCGACAGCAGATGTAAAAAAAGTGATTGAATATATAAAAAAATTTGAAGGTGAAGTGATAGTGTTGCCAGGGAATCATGATTTTTATAGTGAAGATGAAAAAATATGGCAAACATTTTCAAAACAGATAGAAGGTATTGATAATATCTTATTGATGAAAGAATATAAAGAGTATAAAGATACTGTAGGAGATGAAGAAATATCATTTTTTCCGGCATTTTGTGATGCAAAACATTCAAGTGAAAATAAACTTAGTTTATATAAAGATTATGATTTTAATGAGAATAGATACAATGTCTTACTTGCGCATGGTGCTATAGAAGGCTTATCTGCTGATATGGAAGGTCAGTATTTTATGATGACAAAAAATGAACTTAATAGTATGGGAGTAGATTGTTGCTTAATTGGTCACACTCATATACCATATCCTTCTAATTTAAATGAAGATAAGCCAATAGAATGTGATGGCATTTTCAATGCGGGAACTCATAGTCAACTTGATTGGCACAACAATACAGATGGAGAGTGTTTCATCATTACACTTTCAAGAGATGAAAATAAGAAAAAAGTTGAAGCAAAAAAATATTGTAGTGGAATACTTAGATTTTTTGATTTGTATGTAGATGTAATGAATAAAGATTTGAATTTAAGTATTAAAAATATAATTGACAAAAATGTCATAGCTGACAAGAAAAATGTAGTATTGAGAGTTAATATAAAAGGAACTATTAGTACAGATGTATATGAGAAAAAAGAAGAAATATATCAAAACTTATTAGGTGATTTTTTAGAGTATGATAAAGAAGATAAAGATTTGGTAGAAGAAATCTCTCTTGAAAAGATAAAAAAAGAATTTGCTGAGACATCATTTGTAGCAAAACTATTAGAAACTCTTTCGGATAGACCTGTAGAGCAAAGAATTGCTTACAATTTGATAAAGGAGGTAATGGGCTAATGAAGATAAAAAAAATTGAAAGTAAACAATTTGCTGGTATAAAGGGTGTAAGTGTTGACTTTAAAGATAAATTAAATGTTATTTATGGAAAAAATGAAAGTGGAAAAAGTACTATCATAGATTTAATTTATAGTATGCTTTTTCAAAATGCCTCACTTGACAAAAGAACAGATAGAGATTTTATAGAGAATAGTTTTCCTCATAGTTCGGATGGAACTGAGAAAAATTATATAGAGGGAAGCATTATAATTGAAAACAAAAATGACATATACACATTAAGTAAAGAGTGGGCATCAAAAAATGGTGTTGCAAAAATGATTGATGCTAATGGTAATATTATAAAGGATGAAAATGAAATCAATGAGATTTTAAAAACCATATTGATATATGGTGAAGGTGTATATAGAAATATAGTATTTACATCTCAAAAAATACCTCAAAACACTCTTGAAAGCATATTTGGTGAATGTAAAAAAGGTGATAGTAATGTGAGAGAAGAACTTCATAGTATTTTGATGCAATCGGTGGCTACACTTGGTGGTGCTGATATAGATGCGATTGAGAACAAGATTAAGGAAAAATTAAAAATGCTTGGAGACCATTTTGATATTAAAACTATGGCACCTGAAGGTGGTATAAATAAAAAATGGAAGAAAGAAGTTGGTATTATACTTAAAGCCTACTATAGATTAAATGATTTAAATACAGAACTGACTGAAGTAACTGAATATGAAGATAATATTGACGCATTTAATAAACAAAAGAAAGAATTAAATGAAGAAAAAAATGAGATACAAAACATACTTAGTGGTATAGCAAGTATAGAAACTACTTTTGAAAAGAGAAAAATTCTTCAGGGCAATTACAATTATCAAAAAGAGTTTGAAGAAAATGCAAAAATAGATTTAAACACATGGGAAGGTTTTGAAAATGATAAGGCACAATTAGAAAAACAAAAATGTGAGGAAGTTCTTAAAGAAGATTTACAAATTGTAGAAACTGCAAATAGCATTATAAGTAAAAATGAGTCTATTTTATCAGCACTAACTTTAAGTGCAAAGATTGACAATAAGAGTGACAAGAAGTTGAAAGTTTCAAATATTGATAGTGGCGAAGAAATAATTGAAAATAACGGAGAGTATGATATAAAAGGATGCACTGAGATAGATTTAGATGGTATAATCAATATAAAACTGTATCCGAAAGATGTTGATGTAGATAAATTTAAAAATGAGTTAGATAAAAATAGATTTAAGGTAAATGATATTTTTAAAAAGTATCAGGTAAAAAATAGCGTTGAGTTAAATGATAAATTTGATAAGTATAATAAGTTTATTTCACAAAAAGAAAGCATTGATAACAATTATGAAAAATTTATAAGACAATATGAAGAAAAATATGCTTCTATCAATGGTTTAAAAAGTTTGATTGAAAAAGCAAAAGATGAACAAGAAAAATTGCAGAAGCAAATATCTGAAATAAAAATACCAGAAGTATATGAAGGAATAAGTGATTTTGATGCATATAAGAAAGATAAGCAAGAAAAGATAAATAAAATAAATAGTGAAGAAGAAATTATAAATGATAGTTTGCAAGTTTATAGGGATAAACTTGCTGGAAGAGACTCTGATTCACTTAAAGAACAAATTATACCTTTGAAAGATGAATACGATAATAATGTAGCAGAGTATAAGCATTATGAGCATATTTATCAAGTGTTTAATCAATTAAAGCAAACAATTAATATTAGTCCTATGAGTGGGATAGATAATTTGTTTGAAGATTATTTGGGCATTATTTCTAATCATAGTATAACAACTAAAACTGGCAATGATAGTGTGATTATAGCAAGTAATGACAATAAACTCACAGCCAATACACTTTCAGAAGGTACAAAAGAAACTATAGGACTTGCATTTAAACTTGCAGTTATAGAAACTTTATTTAAAAATGGTGGTGGGCTTGCCATATTTGATGATTCATTCACTGATTTAGATGAGGATAGAAGAAATGAGGCATGTAAACTTATAGAAAAATTTTCTCAAAATAATCAAGTTATTTTTGTGACTTGTGATAAAGTATATTTAGGGCTTTTCACAAATGCGAATGTTATAAATATTTAATGGAAAAAAGTTGAGAATTATTAATTGGTATAATTAACTATGATATGTAAATAGTAGAAAAAAGAAAAAATTTATGTTAAAATATAACTTATGGAAGATTTTAAGAAAAAGATTAAATTAATTAATCGTGAGTTAAAATACAAAGGGTCTATAATGAGTATGTATGATGATGTGGTTGACGTGGACGGAAATATTGCTCATTGGGACTATATGAAAAAATGCAATGCTTCAGCAGTAGTGCCAGTTTTACCAAACGGCAATATTTTGATGGTGAGACAATATCGTCTTGCAGTAGATAAATGGACACTTGAACTTCCTGCTGGTAAACTTGACTCTGATGATGAAGATTTTTTAGTTTGTGC
>CADCOW010000127.1 GCA_902803205.1 uncultured Eubacteriales bacterium
CATAAGAATTACTCTATTACTTGTCTTATATGCATGCGATGGATAATGACTTGTCATAATAGTTGTGATTCCTTTTTCTGCAAGTTGCCTTATAGTTTTCATCACTATGGCTTGGTTTTTAAAATCAAGATGTGAAGTAGGTTCATCAAAAAGTATAATCTCTGGACTTTGGCAAAGTGTCCTTGCTATAAGAACAAGTTGCCTTTGTCCTCCAGATATTTTTGAGTAACTTGTATCTGCCAAGTTTTCTATTCCAAGGTCTTTCATTATGCCATAAGCAATATCTTCATCATTTTTCCCTGGTGTCTCAAATACTTTAAGGTATGGTGTTCTACCCATTTTTACTACTTCCAAAGATTTATATGGAAATGTCACTATATGGTCTTGATATACTATCCCTATCTTTCTTGCGAGTTCCGTTATCGTATATTCATTTATGTTTTTACCATTTAAAAGTATTGTCCCACTTGTTAGATTTGCATTTCTTGTTATGCAGTTAAAAAGTGTAGTCTTTCCACATCCATTTGCGCCAAGTATGCAAATGTTGTCGCCATCACTCGCATCTATATTTATATCTTGCCATATATTTGTATTTCCATCATATGAAAATGTTGCATTTTTAATTTCAAGTATTTTATTCATTAGTTCCAGCCTCCCTTTGTCTTTCTAAGGAGATATGCAAATATAGGCGCACCAATAATTGCTGTAAGTATACCTATGGGTATTTCTGTCGCTGCAAGAGTTCTGCACAGATTGTCAACTATTATTATATATGTAGCACCTACAAATACTGTAGCAGGAAGTAATTTTTTATGGTCTGGTCCCACCAGCATTCTGCAAAAATGTGGTATAACTTGTCCAACCCAACCAATGATTCCACACACTGAAACTGCTGTCGCTGTTATCACAGTTGAAAAAATTATTATCACTGCTTTTATTCTTTCAGTATGTATGCCAAGCGATTTTGCTTCTCTATCACCAAGTGATAAAACATTTATTCTCCATCTTATAACGATAAGTCCTATAATAGAAATCACTATTGGTATTATAGAAAGTGTCAAGTCTTGCAAACTCACACTACCAAGACTTCCCATAAGCCAAAATGTTATAGCGGGAAGTTTTTCATCTCCATCTGCTGTAAATTTTATGATAGAAAGTAATGCCTGAAAAAATGCCGATACAACTGTTCCTGCAAGAACAAGCATAAGAACAGGTGTCGACTTATATATATGCGATAAAAAAAATGTTATAAGCACTGCCACTATACCAAATGCAAATGACAAAATCTGAATGTATATATATGGCACTCCAAGTATTATACCAAGTGCAGCACCAAAACTTGCACCAGCAGAAACTCCAAGAATAAATGGACTCACAAGTGGATTATGAAACATTCCTTGATATGCTGCTCCAGAAATTGAAAGTCCTGCACCTATAAGTGCTGCCATAACTGCTCTTGGAAATCTTACTTCAATTATAACTTTTGCTGCTGAATCTGTCCAAGTTTTTTCAAAGCCCATGTTGAAAAAATAATTGCCAAGTATTCTAAATATCTCTTCTACCTTTATAGTATATCTTCCAAGAAACAAAGACACAAAAAATGCTATAAATGGTGCTACAATTATAATTATCCATTTTACTTTTAATTCTTTTTTATGCACTCTTATACCAGCCATTTAAAACATTTTGTGCATTTTCATCTGATAATTCATAATCATAAAATTCTTTAAAATAGTACTTAACCTCTTTCACCATATCTAAGTCAGTAAAGATTTCAGGGTGTAAAGTTTTTGCCATCCACATTGTGAGTAATGTTGTAGTAGTTCCTTTATCCATAAAGAATATTCCAGCAGGCACTCGATGCAAATTATTTTCTTTTACTGCTTTTATACTTGACCATTTTGAATTTTCTTTCGTCATACTTTTTATAACAAGGTCTGGTCTTCCACCATGATTATCTACAAATATTACATCAGGGTCCCAGTCAAATAATTGTTCTGCAGTAATTTCTGGAAAGTTTAAGTTTTCATCTGTTCCTATAAGTGTGCCACCTGCAAGTTTAACTTCATAATATCTATTTTTTCTTGGATATGAAGTTCTTATATCTTCTCCCCAAGTATTTCCCCAATAAACTTTTTGTCTATCACTCTCTTTTAAGTCTTTTGTCTTATTGTATATATAATAAATTTTTTCACTACAATACTTTTTCCATTTCTCATATTTTTCTTTTGCCACATCAGTACCAAGTGCTTTCGCAAGTATAGATACAGGATGAGTTAGTACTTCTATATATTCATCTACACTTAATTTTTCTATTTCTTCAAATGTCTCTACAAGACCTGTATTTTTAGAAACACAAATTGCTGGCATATCTATAGCATCAAACTTCTTCATTTCTATCTCATTGTCATAATACAAAACTAAATCTATATCATTTTTTAGATAATCTTCTATGTTTACTGATGAACTTGGATTTGCTGCTATGCCATTTAGATTCACAAGATTTGGATTGGTAAGAAGTGCTGCAGGATAGTTTTTTGTATGTCCGCTTTTAACCATAGCAACTTTATCAGCAGAACCAAGCATAAACACCATCTCATAAGTTGGTCCTGTAATTGCGGCTATATGTTTTGGTTCATCATAGACCTGTACTTTTCTTCCCATAAGGTCCACAACTTCATGCCTACCGCTTTTACTTTCACTTGTTGCTACTGGCTTACAAGCAAATGTTGAAAGCATTAAAGCAAATATCAATAATTTAGTTACACATTTTTTCATAATCTAATTCCTCTCGCCGAAACAATATTTTAATCATTAACTATTCTAAATGTTTCTTTAATGGAGCATATCTTGTCTTGTGTATCATTATCACAAACCTTTTAATTGTTCCTTAAATTGATTACCTCATAATTACAATGTTCTTCATTTCTAAATGGCAAAACCCAACCTGAAAATCCACTGCTTACATATAAATATTTATTGTATGGTGAATTATTTATTAGATATTTCCCATATACATATTTAACTGCTGGCTTGTAAATTGTCTTTAGTGGGAATAACTGTCCTGCATGAGTATGACCTGATAACTGCAAATCCGCTCCAAGTTCCATCATATCTTCTTTCTGATATGGGCTATGGTCAACGCAAATAATATATGCATCCTCTGGCCAATTTTTAATGTCCTCTACTTTTTTTCTACTTTGCTTTTCACTTACATCTTCTCG
>CADCOW010000128.1 GCA_902803205.1 uncultured Eubacteriales bacterium
AGGGGCGTATATCATCCGCTACTGTAGGGGCGTATATCATCCGCTACTGTAGGGGCGTATATCATCCGCTACTGTAGGGGCGGATATCATCCGCCCCAAGGGTGTCCCTAATTTCCCAATAATATACCCCGTCCCCAAATTTAAATCAAAAATGCTATAATTATCATATGTGTATTAAATATAAAAGGTGTATATTCATAAATTTTGCCATTTTCTTGTTTTTAATTATATCTATTATTTTGTCATCTTGTAGCAAATTTACAAAATCTGATAGTAGCAACATATTAAATGGTGACACTCCTAAGCAGGAGATTAATTTAACTATAAACTATGTCCTTCCAGATTATATATATAATAGTAAAGATGAACTTTTTTATGACTTCTTTTTAGATTTTTATGAATATATATGTTTATCCCCAGGTGGTAGTAATCGTCTCAAAAATTATGGCATAGAAAATATAAATGATTTTTATAATATCTGTAGTAATTTTGATAAATCATCAGCTACAGGTTTTCCACAAGTTGGCAATATTCTTTCGCCATATTTTTTATATCAAAGAAGTGGAAGTAATTTTAAAGAACAAAAAGATAAAGATTTTTTTATTGGATATTGTCTTAGAAATAATAAATATGTAAAGTTTTTTGATTTTCTTGAAACATTTTTCTACCACTATAGAATGGATGAAGGTTACACTGGTCCAATAAGTGAAGGAAAAGATCCTTATGGTTCAGATTTTTTTGCAAGTTCTTATGCAAGTATTATTGATACAGTAAAATTTTTCTACTACACTAAAGATACTTTACCAGTATTCTTTTATGAAAAAAATAATATCCCGAATTTATATGATAAAATTCCAGGGATACTACAAATACCTTTTGATACAAAAAACTCTTTTACTTATGATTTAAATTCAGATTTAGGTTATGCTCTACCTACCAATTTTAATTGTTATGCTTATCAGTTTATTGGATGGTATAATGAACCAAACTTTTCTTCAGATCCCATAACTCATATAGATAACACTTATATAACTCATAATAATATAAATTCAGATAATAATACTATAACTTTATATGCCAAATTTATAGATATGCCTTAATTTTTTTTTATTTTTTTCTGATGTCCTTTGCCATCTATATAAAAATCTTTTTCATAAATCAAATCTGAAACTTTTACACATTTAAGTTTTCTTAATTCCAATTCATTGAATATTGTTTCTAAAGCTTCAACAGTAAAATCTGCACCATTATGAAATAAAATTATATTGCCAGCTTCATATGCATCTTCGCTTTTTAATCTTTTTATTATAGCCGATGCACTTTCATTTTTCCAGTCAAGTGAATCAATTTTCCACTGTATAGGGTAATATCCTCTCTCTCTCAATACTTTAATTGCAGTAGAATTATAACTTCCATATGGGAATCTAAATAAGCACATATCTATTCCTGTCAAGTTTTTTAAAATCTTATGACAATCTTCAACTTCTGTTATCATACTACTCTCATTAAATTCAGTAAACTTTTTATGACTTTTTGAATGATTCCCTATCTCATGTCCTCTTCTTAAGATTTCTTTTACTGAATCATTGTGTGCTCTTATATAAAAAGCAGTAAGAAAAAATGTAGCTTTTGCCTTATGCCTATCTAACATATCAAGTAAAGGAATTGTATAATAATCTATCCAAGAACTATCAAAGGTTAATGAAATATATCTACTTTTTTCACCTTCAACAGCTACTCTATATATTGGCATATTATCCGCATTTATACCAAATGTACTTTTATCATCTACTTGCAAATATCTCTGAGTAAACTCATCTCCACCAGTTAATTGTATTTCATCGTCCATACTCTCTAAAATTGGTCCATAAACTTTTTTAACTGATTTTCCTATCGTATTATATGTCAATATAGATATCATCATAAGTACCAATGAAACCAGTACTATCAATCTTCCACCCTTTTTTTTATTCATTATACTTTTGCTCCCTTTTTGTTCCAATGATTTATATAAATTATATCATAAAATTTGCACAAAAAAAAGCCCCGCTTTAAGCAGGGACTTCTTTTACTAGTAAAAGATTTTTATTCTCTACTTAGATTACCAATTTGGATTTGATGCTTGAATTGTAGCTAACCAAGTATTTGAACTTCCATGTGCATAAGTATATGCAATTCTTGGATACTTAGTGCTAATATCAACAAAAGTATTTCTTAAAACTTGTTTTCTACCATTTCTGAAAACTTTCTCGCCAGTAGCTGGATCTTTCATCTCAGTTCCCTTATCTGTCCAATGTTCATTCTTGCCTTTTACAGCATAAACAGTAGCAGACTCTCTAGCAATTTGAGTTGGGTTTGGTACATCAACAACAACACCATCTCTTAATTTTCTTAATGGAGTTTCTCCATAATAGAAACGAAGATCATTCCAATCTGGCCATCTTGTAATTCTTTGAGCTACAAGATACCCGATGATATCTCTCTTACCTGATGGTTGAGTCTCATCAAATAACATACAGAAGAACCATGCTGGTCCAAACATATTGTTATTGTAAAGATCACCAAACTCGTCAGGAACATTTACAGCTTCTGTTCTCATTTTTCCTTCAGCATCAACACCAGCTTCTCTCTCTCTATAAGGTAATACTGATACGTAGTAATCACCTCTAAATGTTTGAGAAGCTTTTGGATCAGTGTCTTGAATGTCACAATCTACTCTGATTACAAATTCTGTATCAGAAAGTCTTATACCATTTACAAATCTAATCTTTTTACCTTGAGAAACATAATCGTGCATACTAGTAAGTTTAAGTTGTTCAGTATCAATCTTCTCAACAGTTGGTTTTCCAGTGAGCTCGTTAACAGGACCATAAACGAGATGCTTAACATCTACTGTTCTACCTGTATATTGACGTGACTCTAATGGTTGTCTAATTGCATTAGTGTTAGTGTCAAGATTCTCTTGGCTAGTAACGTCTGAACCAACAGGTTCAGCAGTACCAACTACAGCACTACCTTCACCTTTAGCTCTTTTTACCAATCCTTTTTCACTGTAATTTTCATTACAAACATCAAGTAAACGGTTAAAATCATTGATAGTGACACGTCTAACAGATCTCTCATGAATAACCTGACCAGCAGCATTAGTGTAAACTGATTGGTATGCAGTACCAGGAATAGTAGAAGCAACACCACCACTAATTATAGTAGTTGCACCAGTTGTGTTTCTAAGAGCTGCAAATGAATTTACTGACATTCCAAGCAC
>CADCOW010000129.1 GCA_902803205.1 uncultured Eubacteriales bacterium
ATAGCCTTCATCTTGCCTTCTTTTTCCATTGTTCTGATTCTTACATCTGTAATGTTCATGCTTAACGCCTCCTTAAAAATTACACATTTATCATAACATATTTTTATAAAAAATCAAGTAAAAAAAAGAAAAAAACACTTAAAATACTAAAAAAATATATATAAAATTGACAAAATCTACAATCTTGTCAAAATGCATCAAAAGATTTTATTCAATTACTATGTGACAAGATTTCATAACAGCTAAAGCAGCATTATGGTTCTCAATAGTTGTTCCTGCACAACAATCTTTTTTTACGACAATATTTTTTTCAGGATAAAATGCCTTTGTGAGTATAACATTACTTACTACACAGATATCAGTGCAAAGACCAATAAAAGTTATAGTATCATACTCATCTAAATATTTTGGCAAATCTTTATAGCCAAAAGTATTTTTAATAAAAATATTTTTAGCATTTTTTTCAAAAACTTTTATTTCATCACAAATGTCGTGACCATAAGTACCTTCAATACAATGTTTTACAGGAAGAAAAGTTCCTTCTTTTGTATCAAGATAAGATTCATAATGAGTATCTTTAGTGAAATAAATATCTTCATTATTTTTAATAGCATTTTCAATACATTCTTTTACTTTAGGTACAATTTTTTTTGCTTCATCACTTCCAAGTGCTAAAGAAACAAAATCATTTTGCATATCAATTACTACAAGACAATTTTTCATAGAATCTCCTTTTATTAAATTATAACATAAAAATTGTTTATCAACAATAAAGTAAAGGCATTTTGAGAAAGCAATGTATAAACATACACAACTTATGTATATTTATTAAAAAATACTTGACAAATATGAGATTTTTGTTATAACAAAATGCATAAGATTTGCATATATTCATTTAGGAGGAAAAGAAAATAGAAGTAACAAATGAAGTATTTACATCAAAACAGTCAAAAGTATTTGATGAAGCAGAAAATAGACTTCATACTATAAAAGCAGTGATGTATGCAACATTAAAATAAGCTGCCCTTATTATTTGGTGACATTTTCATTGTTTTATAAAACATTTTTACTATAATTAAATTCACCCTTTTCTTTTGTGTCATCATATATGGTTTTAGTTCCTCTTTCAATGGCAACTATACCTGTGCGAACAAGTTCAAGAACTTCATATTCATTTAAAATCTTTTCTATTGCAGCAGTTTTTGTTCCGTCACCTATAACAACAAGAGTGAGAGCACCTATAGATACATCAATTATATTTGCTCTAAAAATGTTTGCAATTTGAATAATCTCATTTCGTTTGGCACTATCTTCAGCTTTAACTTTTATAAAAACTAATTCTCTTCTTATAGAGTTTTCGTGGTCAATAATTTTTACAGAGTGGACAGGGAAAAGTTTTCTTATTTGATTGCTTAAAAGTTCTGCTTTTTCATCATCAGTTAAAATTTCTATAGTTATTCTTGATACATTTGTATCTTTAGTGGTACCTACAGTTATGGTTTCTATGTTAAAACCTTTTCTTGAAAAAAGTCTTGTAATTTGAGATAATACTCCAGCTTCGTTATCAACAAGTATTACCAGTGTTTGAATTTTTAAATTGTCCATAAAAGCCTCCTTAGTTAATTGACAATGAAGTCAGATATATTAGATCCACCACTGACCATTGGTCTAACCATTTCATCAATATATATAGAACAATCTATAATATATGATTTATTTTCATTCATAGCAATCTTTATAGTTTCTTCTAATTCTTTTTGATTTGTAACTCTATTTCCAGATATTCCATAAGCCTCTGCAATTTTTACAAAATCAGGACCTCTATCAAGAATAGTTTGAGAATAATGTTTTTTATACATTAAACTTTGCCATTGCCTAACCATACCAAGAGCTTTGTTGTTAAAAATAAATATTATTATAGGTAAATTGTAGTGTTCTACCGTTGATAATTCGGTAAGATTCATTCTAAATGAGCCATCACCAGTAATAAGAACAACTGTTTTATTGGGATTTCCAATTTTTGCACCTATTGCTGCACCAAGCCCATATCCCATAGTCCCAAATCCGCCAGAAGTTAAAAGTTGACCAGGATAGTCAAAACGGAAATGTTGTATGGCCCACATCTGATGTTGACCAACATCTGTTGCGACCATAGTATCTTGTGGGAGCATTCTTGCGATTGAAGACAAAATTTGCTTTGGAGTTAAGGTGCCATTTCTATTTTCTTCATCATAAATAGTTTCTGTACTATATTCAAATACTTCTTTTTTCCATTCGGTGTGTTGAAGAGTAGGTAGATTATCATTTAATAACTCTAACACCTTTTTAACATCACCTATAATATGGTGATAAGTTTTGACATTTTTATTTATTTCTGCTCTATCAATATCAATTTGTACTATTTTTGCATTTTTAGCAAAAGTTTTTGGATTGAGAGCAACTCTATCTGAAAATCTGCAACCAAAGGCAATAAGTAAGTCACATTTGTCGCATGCAATATTTGAAGCTTTAGTGCCGTGCATTCCTATTATTCCAGTTACAAGTTTATTTCTTCCTTCTATGCCACCAGCACCCATAACGGTGATTGCGACAGGAGAATCAATTTTTGTTACAAATTCTTTTAATTCTTTATTTGCCTTACTTCTTATAACACCTCCACCACAAATAGTGAGCGGTTTCTTTGATTCTTTGATTAGTTCAACAAGTTTTTGAATATCAATCATATCAGGGGTAGGAGGAGTGAAATTGTGACTTGCTCTATTTAATAATTGTTTTATTCTTCCAGTAGAAGAATGTTTATCAATAGAAAGAAATTCATATTCAGCAGTATCAGAAGTTACATTTTTTACAATGTCTATAAGAACAGGTCCTTTTCGACCAGACCTTGCTATAGCAAATGCTTCACGGATTACATCGGCAAGTTTTTTAACATCCTTAACTAAATAATTACATTTTGTTATAGGCATAGTTATACCTACTAAATCAACTTCTTGGAAAGTATCTTTGCCAATTAAATTGTCACTCACATTACAAGAAATGAAGACAACTGGAACAGAATCCATATAAGCAGTGGCAATACCAGTGGTAAGATTGGTAGCACCAGGACCAGAAGTAGCAAAACATACTCCGACTTTTCCAGTACTTCTTGCATAACCATCTGCTCCGTGGGATGCACCTTGTTCGTGAGAGGTTAAAATATGTTTAATCTTGTCGCTATAATTATATAGTTCATCATAAACATTTAAAATGGTCCCACCTGGATAACCAAATACCACATCTACATTTTGTTCAAGTAAACATTCCATAAGTATTTTAGCACCTGTCATTTTCATTATAGTCCTCCTGCTTATAAAATTATAGTCCTTAAGAAACACTGATTAAGAAATTATGAGAAAAATATGTGAAAAGAAATATTTTCGTTTTACTTGTTCATTAAAGAATCAAGTTTTTTTAAGTCACTGTTAATAAATGTTAATTCTATAGCATCTGGATTATCTTTGTATAAAAGGGTATATTCATTTTCATTTTTAATAGTCACACTTGCTTCAGTATTGTCACCTTCGCCACCCATATGAAACATAAGAGTTGCTGTGTTACCATTTTTATTTACTACATCAAATCTAAAAGGTAAACCAGATATTCCCTCTTTATCAATAAAAGAACCATCATTGCCAGTGTCGTAAAAAGAATAGTAATAAGTTAAACTGCCATTAACTTTTGCTTCATACAAACCTGGTTTAAAAAAAGTTTGGCTTTCGGTAGCTTTTGGAGCACAACAAAATAAAAACATTGCACTAATAAATAAACAAATTGTCAATAATATTTTTTTCATAATAACTCCTTTTACTCTTGTTTTAATTTTATACTTGAATTATAGCATATTTTCTGTAGAAATAATATGTAAAATTATGCTATAAATACAAAATATGAAAGATTAAAAAGTTTATTATTAAGTGATGGGTTGTTTATAGAAATCCATTATTTTTTTGCCATTTTTCTGAATATTTGATATAATGTTAAGTGCGACATTAATCGAATATAAGTTAAACAGGCATTGAGAATATTCAATGTTTCTGTAGGTGCATTTTTATATTTTGTAAAAATGCGA
>CADCOW010000130.1 GCA_902803205.1 uncultured Eubacteriales bacterium
AATAAGAAAACTTACAATGATTTGAGTAATGACATTTCTAATAATTTAAGTAATGGCAATCAAAATAAAAATAATGGCACAGTGATAGTATCAAAAAGCTATAAAAAGATATTGAGATATTTATCTATGGCAAGCCAAAGTGATAGTATGAAGTTTATATACAATGATGGAGTAATAACTTTTACATCGCAGTATAATGATGATATGTATGAAGTAAAACTAAAACCACACATTCCATACACTGAAAGAATTCGAATGATAAAATATAATAATGATAGAAAGGAAGGATATAATGAAAATACTAATAAAGAAATAATTCTTGATAATTATAAAATACAATATCCAAGCTACTTTGATGTTGAAGAAGATAATTCAAGAAGAAACATTCCTGATAATTGGGTATATAATGCCCGTGAAGGAATAAAAGAAAAGAATTTAATTATATTGTCACCATCAAATACAAAATCATTTGCAGAATTATTTGTTGGTGAATATGATAATGTAAACATATCAACGATTTACGAATTATATGATCATGTTATAGAGAATAGTGCCAATTATAATGAAGATAGCAATGAATTAGTGACATTTGCATATGATAATAAAAATAATTCTGTTATGCACATTTTTACGACTAGATATTATGATGAATATAGTGGAAAAGTAATATATAGTTTAGCATTTGAAAATTGGATTTTAATGAAAGATACAAATAAAATTATAAACATTGGGGTGTCTTATACAAATGATGACACATCAGAGTATGATTATATAAGTGACTACGAGAGCATTATAAAAAACATAAAGAAAATAAAGTAAGGGCGATACATTATGAAAATTTGTCGCTCGCATAGCACCCCAAGAGTGCTTTGTCGCACTCCGCTCGTCAAGCTCGCTTCGTAAACGCTCGGGCGCTCGCGACTATGGTGTAGGAGCGAATATTATCCGCCCAAATGTAAGGGCGAGTTATACGAGCCCTTGTATGAGCAAGTTGCCCGAGCGAGAATAACAATAAATTCAAATTACCACCACTGCGGTGGTAATTTTTAGTTTTTTAATATGTTATAATTTACAAAAGTTTTAAAGATATTTATATTAATAATATTTTTATTACTTATTTATTGTGTTAGATATTGTTATATTAATTATTTAATAATAAATATTTTAAGGAGGCAAAAAAATGTTTTGTCAAAAATGTGGAACTGAAATACCAGATGGAGTTCAAAATTGTCCCAAATGTAGTGGACAAATGATGAATAATAATCCTCAAATCAATCAAGTTCAACCATATGGATATCAAAATAAATCAAAGATGGTTGCAGGTCTACTTGGAATTTTTTTAGGAACATTTGGAGTTCATAATTTTTATCTTGGGTATACAACAAAAGGAGTTATTCAGTTGTGTATAACATTATTAACATGTGGTATTGGAGCAATTGTTTCTTGTATATGGGGCATAGTTGAAGGAGTGTTAATTTTATGTGGTTCAATTAATGTTGATGCAAAAGGTATGCCTTTAATTGATGGAACTAGTACTCCTGTTGTAAATCAATACTATAATTCAACAATAAATAACTACCAATCATATCAAAATGCTTTCAAAGTAAGTATAAAAGAAATAAAAAATGAAGATAATATGACAGTAATAATTGGTGATGTTGAGAGTGGTTCTATATCTGTTGGTGATACTGCTAGAATTGAAAATACAGAAACTCATGAGTATATAAGTTGTAGGATAGCGAATATTATTGAAGATGATATGAATGTAAGTTTTAGTATGGCAAAGAATGTAATAATTAAAATTCCACAAATTGATATTTCTAATGTTGGAAATGAATTAATAAAATAGAATTAATGGGAGGCAGTAATGGGAATAGTTAAAGCTTTTGCAGGTGCTCTTAGTGGAACACTTGCTGATCAATGGTTAGATATAATTACAGTTGATAAATTTGATGAGCAGACTTTATGTATGCCAGGAAAGTTTCAATCTAAAAATCGTTGGCGTGGATCAAACACAGAGGGTTCAGATGGAATAATTACAAATGGTTCTAA
>CADCOW010000131.1 GCA_902803205.1 uncultured Eubacteriales bacterium
ACTCAATGTGTTTACTGAATTATCAAGAATAGTTGAAGCAAATATCTTAGGCTTATTAATTATAAACACTGTATTATTCGTAGGAAGCAAGAATCCATATTTTTCAAACTTTTCAAGAGTAATGATTTTTACTTTTGGAATACTTAATTCCCTATTTGCATTTATATCAAGAAATTTAATTAGATATATTATTAGGCTTTTTAGAAAAAAGGGATTTAATCAAAAACATATTTTACTTGTGGGATATAGTGATGCTGCTTTCAAATTTATAGATAAGATAAACAAAAATCCTGGTTGGGGATATCATATATTTGGAATGGTTGATGATAATCATAAAATAGGTAGTAGTTATAGAGATGTAAAAGTAATTGATAATATATCTAATCTTAAAGGATTAATTGAAAATAATGATTTTGATGAAATCGTTATAACTCTTGGATTAAATGAATATGATAAATTAAAAAATATAGTATATATATGTGAAAAGACAGGAGTGCATACAAAATTTATACCTGATTATGGCACTATAATACCTACTAAACCTTTGACAGAAGATTTTGATGGTATGCCTGTAATAAATATAAGAGCAGTACCACTTCAAAACTTATTTAATAGATTTATAAAAAGAAGTATAGATATTTTTGGTTCAATATTTGGAATAATTTTATTTTCACCAATTTTACTTATAATTTCTATAGCTATAAAATTAACTTCAAAAGGTCCTATCATATTTAAACAAGAAAGAGTAGGACTTCATAATAAAATATTTACTATGTATAAGTTTAGGTCTATGGTTGAGCAATCAGATGAAGAAGAAAAAAAAGCATGGACAACTAAAAATGACAGTAGAGTTACAAAAGTAGGAGCATTAATAAGAAAAATGAGTTTTGATGAGTTGCCACAGTTTTTTAATGTATTAAAAGGTGATATGTCGCTTGTTGGACCAAGACCAGAAAGGCAACAGTTTGTAGATGAGTTCAAAGAAACTATACCAAGATATATGATAAAACATCAGGTTAGACCTGGTATGTCAGGATGGGCACAGGTTAATGGATTAAGAGGAGATACTGATATAGATAAAAGAATACAATATGATATATGGTATATTGAAAATTGGACTTTAGGTCTTGATATAAAAATATTATTTCTTACTTTGTTTGTTGGTTTTGTAAATAAAAATGCGTATTAGGTGAATTATGTCGTTAATAAGTAATAGGGGAAGATTTACCCTTGATAATGAAAAAAAAGAAATAAATAATGATTCTTTAGAACAGTCTAATATTTCTTTGATTGGTGTTAATCCAAAGAGTATATTTGATTTGAATAAAGATATAAATGATATAGATAATGATAATGATATAAAGGAAAGAATAAACTCAAAAATTACAAAAAGTGTAGATTTTGATATTCATGATAATCATATACCAAGCCATAAAGAATATAACCTTAAGTTAAGTAAAAAAGATGATGATTTATCATTAAAAGAAGATAAAGAAACTATTTATAAACCTGTAAAGAGAAAAATTAAACTATTTGTAATTGTACTTATGGTAATTGTAGAATTAATTACATTGGCAGGTATATATATATTTGGTTCGGTATATAGATATTTATCACTCACTCAAGAAATAGATTTTGACCCAAAGAAAGTTGAAAATATAAATCTTGATCCTATAACTATTGAAAAGATGAAAGGATATAAGACTGTAGCAGTATTTGGAGTTGATTCAAGAACTGGTAGTGTAGGAAAAGGTAACAATTCAGATGTAAATATTATTGCCAATTTAAACTTAGAGACAGGAGAGATACAACTTGTATCAGTATATAGAGATTTATATTTAAGTATAACTGACGATAATTTGTTTGGCAAATTGAATGCTGCTTATCTTAAAGGTGGACCAGAGCAAGCAGTTAAAGTAATAAATAAAAATTTTGATATAAATATAAATAGTTATTTTGCATTTAACTGGAAGGCTGTTGCTGATGGCATACAACTTCTTGGTGGGATTGATATAGAAGTAACCAAGTCTGAATATAAATATTTAAATGCTTTTATACACGAAACTTGTATAGCTACAGGAATAGATGATAAAAATCCTGCTGCCCATTATGTAAAGTCATATGGGTATCAACATCTTGATGGTGTGCAGGCAGTAGCTTATGGAAGACTTAGACTTATGGATAGTGATTTCCAAAGAGTAGAAAGACAAAAGAAAATTGTTGGGCTTTGTCTTGAAAAAGCAAAAAAAATAGATATACCAACTTTAAGAATGATTGTGGAAGCAGTTTTACCACAAATAGGATATTCATATGATATAAATGAAATCTTTTCACTTTTAAAATTAATAAATGTTGCAAGAATTACTGAGTCAACGGGATGTCCTGATGTAAGTAGTGTAAGAACGGTACAAATGGGTAGTAATGGTGACTGTGTTGTACCTTTAAATCTTCAAAAATCAGTTACAATTTTACATAAAATTTTATTTAATGTAGATAATTATAATCCTTCATCATCAGTTAAACATTATAGTAATAGAATTACAGAACTAAGAAGAAAACATGAAGAAGAAAATAAACTTAAAGGACAAACAGGAGAAAGTGTTGAAGGTGAAAGCATAGGTGAAAGCATAGGTGAAAGTGAGTCAGGAGATAATCAAGTAGTAAATAGTGAAAGTAAAAGTTCAAGTACTAAAGCGAGTGAAAAATCAAGTACTAATAAAGAGACAAAATCAAATAGTAATTTACCAATTTCAGATGATAGTAATATAGAAGAACCTGAATCTGATTCTTTACCAATTAGTAATAATTCAAATAATACTAATAGCAATAATAGCAATAATAGCAATAACAGTAATGACAACAATAATACTAATATCAATAGTAATAACAATAATAGTAGCAATAACAATAATAATGAGTTCATAGAATATGTATCACCAGGTGTTCCGGCAAATAATGAAAATACAAGAAATGTCGCACCAGGCAGTAATGCTGCAAACAACAATTCTCAAAATAATAATAGTCAAGCGGTTGTTGTGCCAGGTCCACCAACAGGAGACATAAGTCAAAATAATACAAATGTTACACCAAATACTACTGAAAATACTGTCAATTCTAATGAAGTAGTACCGATTATAGGAGCACCATTTTGATAGAAGGAACACCTAAAAAGTAATTTTTTTTAAGATTAATAAATCATAGAAAATAAATAAATAATACATATTTTATACACAATTATTTTGTAGAATAAATTTATAATTGTTAATAATTGTTTTATATATTAGGAGGAAAAAATAATGAAAAAGGTATTAACAGTAATTATATCTGCTATTGGTTTTGGATTAATTGCTGGTCTTGTATTCATTGGTTTGCTTGTATTTGCAACTAAGACAGGAGTTGTTAAAGACAATACTATAGTTAAAAGTATTGAAAATGTTGAAAGTAGTCCTAAAGAGGAAACAACTGCACCATCTGTCAAAGAAGTTAGACCAAATACCAATATAAATAGTAGCAATTTTGAAGACATAACAGATTTGATTGAAGAAGTTATGCCTACTGTTGTTTCTATAACCAATATGCAAAAGTTTACGCAAAATGGATATTCTATGTTTGGATTTAGAGTTCAACCACAAGAGTATGAAGCACCAGCTTCTGGAAGTGGCGTTATAGTAGGGATGACTGATGACCAAATAATAATTCTTACAAATAACCATGTTGTTCAACAATCAACAAGTTTATCAGTAACATTTAATGACACAAAGACATTTGATGCATCTATAAAAGGTACTGACTCATCAAAAGATTTAGCAATAATATCTGTTGCTAAAAAAGATATTGATCAAGAATTGTTAAATAATATTAAAATTTCTAATATTGGAAATTCTGATAATATAAGAATTGGTGAACATGTAGTAGCTATAGGAAATGCACTTGGCATAGGACAATCAGTAACTTATGGTATTATAAGTGCAAAAGATAGAGAAATAGATGAGATAGGTAATTCATCAAAATTGATTCAAACTGATGCTGCTATTAACCCAGGAAATTCTGGTGGAGCACTTATAAATCTTAAAGGTGAACTTATAGGTATAAATGTGGCTAAAAGTGCTGGTAGTGCTATAGAAGGTGTAGGATATGCAATACCTATAAATGTAGCAAAAGAAGTTATTGAGACTATGTCTAAGAGAAAAGATAGAGAGTCTATACCAGAAGAGGAACAAGGTCAACTTGGTATTACAGCAAGAAATATTGATTCACAAACTGCTGAAAGTCTTGGTATGCCAGAAGGAATATATGTATTTAAGATTAATGAAGATTCACCAGTTAAAAATTCTGATTTGAAAGAAAAAGATATTATCATATCATTTGATGACCAATCAGTAAAGACAGTATCTGAACTTCAAGAACTTTTGAGATATACAAGAGCTGGTCAAGAAGTGTCAATAAAGGTTAAAAGGCTTGATGGTGGAGAGTATGTAGAAAAAGAGTTTAAGGTGACTCTCACTAAAAAAAGTATAAATGCAAAACAACAAAATAATAAGCAGCAAAATAATAATCAAAATCAAAACAATCAGCAACCAAATAATCAACAAGGTAGTGAACAACCAAGTGATGGATATTATTATGACCCATTTAACTTTAATGATATGGATGAAATATTTAGAAACTTTGGTAAGTGGGGATGGTAATTTAAAAGATAACAAAATTATACAAATAGCCGTGAAAACACGGCTATTTTTTTTGACAATATTTGTAAATTATGTTAAAATATGAAGTAAATTATGTAAATTTTAAGGAGATTAATATGTTTAAAAAAACATCTTCGGTTTTTTTGTTGTTATTTATTATAGTATCATTATTTGCTTGTAAAAAAACTGATATAAATGAAACAAGAGAGTTCCCATATGAAACGGCACCTTATTATGGTGTACCGAGTGAGGATTATAATTTAGATTTTACAGATATGAATAATTATGTAATTGATTATCTAAATAGTGAAAATATGCCTTTCTTTTTTGTTAAAAGTAACAAAGATGGTATATTAACTGGCGACAATGAGAAAAAATTAATTACTATTACTTTGGTATGTGCAAAAGGAACAACTGTTCACGACCTTGATTTATTTTTGTCTATGGCATTAAATGGTATAGGATTTAATGCTGCTGAACAAGATAGTCGTTTTAAGAGACCTACGGTTGATTCAGATGGAGCATTTACAGATTTTGGAAATGTATTTAATGTATATAGTTTAAAAATTGATGCAAAAACTGATGATGGTGAAGTATTAAGAGATGATTATATAAATGCAACTGATAGAATACCTATTGAACCAAGATATATTAAGGAGTAATTATGGCAAAAGTAAATGTAAAAGTAAAGAATCGTGAAAGTTTATCAGATATTTTTAAAGGCATAGCATCAGGTGTCACTGGCTTTTTTGTATTTTGGATTTTAGTGATTTTCCCACTATATACTCATGATAAGTATTTTGATATATTAAGTGCAAGATATATGTTTTTTAAAGTATGGACTTTGTCACTTATACTTATTTTAATTGGACTTGGCATAGCATATTTATTTATTGACTATAATAATAATGTTTCTTCGCCATCTGCAGTTGAAAGATTATTTTTATTTTTTAAGATTGAAAACTTAAAGAAGAATATAAATTTAGTAGATATATTTTTTGTAATAATGATTATTTCTATGACAATATCTACATTTGGTTCTCAATTTAAAGAAGAAGCATTTTATGGTAGTTCAGGAAGATTTCAAGGTCTTGAATGTTGGATATTATATTTTTTAACATATATCGCAATTTCAAGAACTTTTAAGTTTAAGATTTTTTATCTTGATTTTGCATTACTTGCTGGATGTTTTGCTTGTATTTGGGGTACACTTGACTTTTTCCAATTAGATCCATTCGGATTTTTTATAAATGTAAGTGGACATCAAAGAGGTATGTTCGCATCAAGTATAGGTAACTTAAATACATATACAAACTATACTATAATAATATTTGCACTCGCAGCAACTTTATTTATTATAGAAAAAGATTTTAAGAAAAGTATATTTTATTTAATAACATCTATTATAGGTTGTGCTGGTTCAATATATGGGCTTGCTGATAATATTGTATTTGGGTTTATTGGCTTTTATGTTATTGTGCCATTTTTTTGTATAAAGACAAGAAGACATCTTCTTAGATATTTAATTACTATTGATATATTATTATTTTCTACATTCTTATTTAGCAAAGGCTTATCATTGCCACACAATACTATGCAAAGTTCTTTCTTCCAAGATTTGGTAAATAAGTCAAGCCTTATACAATATTTATTCATACCATTTACTATCATAGTAGTTGTTTCGTATTTTGTTATGAATAAAATAAAACCTAACTATGAAAATATAATAGAAAATAATTTAACACCACTTGATTCAAGTTTAACAAAGAAAATTAAAGTTGCATATTGTGTATTAATTATTGTAGGTATAATATTCGTGACTTATGTACTTGTAGATGTAAATATTCTTAAGATAAATGCAGACTTTTGGTTAAACAATATTCCATCTTCTCATCAATTAGTATTTGATGATAACTGGGGAACACACCGTGGTCATAACTGGAGAATAGCATTTACAAATTTCACACAAAACTTTAATTTCTTCCAAAAACTTTTTGGATATGGTCCAGATACATACCTCATAGTTTCTGAACGTACTTTCTATGATGAGATGGTTTCAAGATATGGTGAAGTTTATGATAGTGCCCACAATGAATATATCAACTATTTAATCTGTGAAGGACTTATAGGACTTATTTCTTATCTTGGAATACTTATAAGTTCAATTCGTTATGCTGTAAAAAATATGAAAAATAATCCATACATTATAGCTTGTGCTATGGCAGTAGTTGCATATGCAGTTCAAGCGACAGTTAATATAGCAATTCCTATCACAACACCTATCTACTTCGCACTTATGTTTATATGTGTGAGTGAGGAAGTAAAGGCAAAGAGTGTAGTATAATGCCAAGTAAAAGCACCAATGAAAATTCTAATATAATATCAAGAGAAGGTTTATTAAAGTTAGCACTAGTCATAGTGCTAATTTTAATACAGGGTATAGCATTTTTAAATATTTGGGTTAATTATTATAATCCTGAACTTAGATTCCCATATGTTTTAAAAGGTAATATATTTCTTATGTTTATGTATATGGGACTATCATATATTTTTATGATATTATACGATTGCAATACTATATCAGAACATAGACCAGCCATACTTATTTTTTCAGAAATTTTGTCGATTATATCTTGTAATATATTGGTATATTTTGTAATTATAATCCCTGCTGCTGCTCTTGGTCTTATGCCATTTACCCCTATTATTTTTCTTACTATAATAGATATGATAATTATAGTTATATGGGGACTAATATCTTATCATATATTAAAGAAGATTTTACCAGCAAAAGAAATATTACTTATATCAAATGAATTGAATATTGATGAGATTATTTTAAAATTTTTAAGAAGAAAAGATATATTTACTGTAAAAGAAAAGATAATATATAATGAAAATAATTTAAATTTAATTTATGAGAGATGTAATTCTTACGATAATATAGTGATTGGAGATATAACATCTGAGTCAAGAAATGACATAGTAAAGCACTGCTTTAATAATTCAAGAAATATATATGTTATCCCAAAAATTTCTGATATTTTATTAAAATATAGTGATGACCTTTTATTTTTTGATATGCCACTTTTTCTATCATCAAATTTTGGATTATCTATTGAGCTTAAGATTGTGAAAAGGATACTTGATATAGTTTTAAGTCTTATAGTGATACTCGTTTTTTTACCTATATGGATTATAGTAGCAATACTCATAAAGATAGAAGATGGCGGACCTATATTTTTTATGCAAGAGAGAGTTACATATAATAAAAAACTTTTCAATATTATAAAGTTTAGGTCTATGAAAGTTTCATCTAATAATGAAGTTTTACCTACTATAGATAATGATGATAGAATTACTAAAATAGGAAAGTTTATAAGAAAGTATCATATAGATGAAGTTCCACAGTTTTTAAATGTTTTAATGGGTGATATGAGTATAGTAGGACCAAGACCAGAGAGAAAAGAACATGTTGATTTATATAAGAAAGAAATTGTAGAGTTTGATTATAGGTATAAAGTTAAAGCAGGTATCACAGGACTTGCACAGATTTATGGAAAATATAATACCTCTGCTATAGATAAATTAAAACTTGATCTTGTATATATTAAAAAATGTAGCTTTATGTTTGACTTAGAACTTATTATGAGAACACTGAAAGTTCTTATATTAAGTGACAATACTGAAGGCTTTGATAAAAAAACTCAAGAGTATATTATGAATAATGCAAAATGATAAGATAAAAATTTCAATAATTATGCCTGTATATAATGTTAAAGATTATTTAAAAAAGGCAGTAGATAGTATTCTAAACCAAAAGTTTAGAGATTTTGAATTATTTTTGGTAGATGATGGAAGTACAGATGGCTCAAGTGAGATTTGTGATGAACTTAATAGTTTAGATGATAGAATTATAGTCATACATCAAAAAAATCTTGGAGCACATAATGCAAGAAATAATGCTCTTAAAAAAGCGATAGGTAAATATGTATGTTTTTTTGATAGTGATGATTATATAGACTCTTTTATGTTAGAGGATATGTATAATATAGCAGAATCTAATAACTGTGAACTTGTTATTTCAGGATTTTATATACATACATATTATAATAATGAGGATTTTATAACCTTAGATTATATACCAAATATTGATAAAAGTATCGTCTGCTTCAATAATAAGTATGATTTTAGAAAAAATGCTTACAAGAATTTTGATAGGAATATGTTTTATTCTCCTTGGAATAAATTATATAAATTATCTTATCTAAAAGAAAAAAATATAAATTTCCCAATAACATATAGAGATGATTTCCCTTTCGTATTAAATGTAATAAAAGATATAGAAAATGTTTCATTTACCAAAAAAGAATACTATCATTTCTTAAGAAAGAGAGCAGACTCTGAGACACAAAAGTATGTAGAAAATTTTTATGACAAAAGAGAAGAAGAACATAAATGGATGATTGATTTATATACTTATTGGGATTTAATAAATGATAAAGATTCTTTTGAAATGATAGCAAGAAGATATATAGATAGACTTATAGAGTGTATGGTTAATTTATTCAATAAGAAATGCACTCTTAGTTTAAAAGAAAAAAAAGAAACTATATATAAGTATTTACAAAATGAGAATGTAGATAAGTGCATAAAAGTAGCAAAGCCAAATAAAATTTATTTGAAACTTATGTATATACCTATAAAACTTAAGAATACAAATTTATGTTTTATGATGGCAAAGTTTATAAATTTAATTAAAGGAAGAAATATAAAATTGTTTTCAGTTTTGAAAACAAATAGATAATATAGAGAAGGTTTATTAATGATTATAAGTAAAACTCCATTTAGAATATCTTTTTTTGGAGGGGGAACTGATTTCCCAGATTTTTTTAATGAGTATGGTGGAAAAGTATTATCTACATCTATTGATAAGTATTGTTATGTAAATGTGAGACCACTTCCAGAATTTTTTGAGTATAAAGATGAAATCATATATTCAAAGATAGAACAAGTAAAAGATATAGAAGAAATCAATCACCCAATGGTTAAGAATTGTCTAAAACTAATGGATGTTAAAAATATAAAAGTGTATTATGATGCAGATTTACCAGCAAGAACTGGACTTGGGACATCTTCTTCGTTTGCAGTAGGACTTATAAATAGTTTACTTAGACTTAAAAATGATGAAGTATTTAGATATATAAATACAAATGAAGGACTTGTAAAATATAAATCAAAACTTTCAGATTCTGCCATATATGTAGAAAGAGTTATGTGTAAAGAAGCAGGTGGGATACAAGACCAAATTGCAGCTGCATACGGCAATCTAAATATCATTAATTTTGGAAAAGAATATAATAATGGTTATAATGTTCAAAATATAAATTTACCTTATGATGAAAAAAGTAAATTCAATGAAAACTTAATTATGTTTTTTACTGGAATATCAAGAAATTCATTTGAGATTCAGTCAACTACTCAAAGTCAACTTGGAAGTAATGTAAATAGATTACTTGAGATGAATAAACTTGTAGATGTTGCTTATGGCTATCTTATGTCAAAAGACTTTGATGAGTTTGGAAAGCTTCTTGATTATACTTGGAAGTTAAAGAGAGAATTAAATAAAAATATAAGTAATAATTTTATAGATGAAATATATGATGCTGCTATGAGTGTAGGTGCTTATGGTGGAAAACTACTTGGTGCTGGTGGTGGTGGATTTATGTTGTTTTATATAAAAAAAGAATTACAAGATAAATTAAGAGGTAAACTTAAAAACTTACTTGAGATACCATTTAAATTTGATGAGGATGGTTCAAAAATTATTTACCGCACATTATAAAATAGCGGATATCATCCGTCAAATTGTAGGGGCGGATATCATCCGCCAAATTGTAGAGGCGGATATCATCCGCCAAAAAAAGGAGAAAAAATGTTTAAGAAAGTAAATACCAACTTAAGTTTTGTAGAAAACGAACACGAAATTGAAAAGTATTGGAAAGATAATGACATAAATAATTTATGTTTGAAACATAATATTGAAAACAAGAAAAATAATTCATATGTATTTTATGATGGACCACCAACTGCAAATGGGAAACCACATATAGGTCATGTTGAGACAAGAGCGTTTAAAGATTTAATTCCAAGATTTCATATGATGAAAGGTGCTTATGTACCAAGAAAAGCAGGCTGGGATACTCATGGGCTTCCAGTTGAACTTGAAGTTGAAAAGCAACTTGGTATAAATGGCAAAGAGCAGATAGAAGCATATGGTATAGCACCATTTATTGAAAAATGTAAAGAGAATGTATGGAAGTATAAATCTATGTGGGAAGATTTTTCATACAAGGTTGCATTTAATGCTGATATGGAAAGTCCATATGTTACATATTATAATGAATATATAGAATCAGAGTGGTGGGCACTTAAAACTTTATTTGATAAAGGACTTCTTTATAAAAGTTTTAAAATTGTACCATATTGTTCAAGATGTGGAACACCACTTAGTAGTCATGAGGTTGCTCAAGGTTATAAAGATATAAAAACTAAGACTGCTGTGGTTAGATTTAAAGTGAAAGATACAAATAATAAAATAAAAGGTAATGAAGATGTATATTTCCTTGCTTGGACAACTACTCCTTGGACCTTACCATCAAATCTTGGGCTTTGTGTAAATCCAGAGTATGAGTATGTAAAAATAAAATGTATAGATGGATATAATTATATACTTGCAAAAGAACTTGTAGATGAAGTTTTGTCAATTATTAAAACTTCTGATGAAAATGAAAAAAAATATGAGATACTTGATACTTATATAGGAAAAGATTTAGTAGGTATAGAATATGAGCCGCTCTACCCTTATGCCATAGATATAGTTAAAAAGCAAAATAAGAAAGCATTTATAGTAGTTGCTGATAGTTATGTTACATCTGAAAATGGTACTGGTATAGTTCATATCGCTCCTGCCTTTGGTGAAGATGACAATAGAGTATGTATGAAAAATGACATAGCCTTTGTTCAATTTGTAGATTCAAAAGGTATGATGACAGAAGAAACAGATTTTGCAGGTAAGACTGTGCTTGAAGCTGATATGCTTATTCTTAAAAATCTTTCTGAAAGAAATCTTTTATTTGATTCACCAGTTATTGAGCACTCATATCCACATTGTTGGAGATGCAATACTCCACTTATATATTATGCAAGAGAATCATGGTTTATCAAGATGACAGCTGTTAAAGATTTACTTGTAGAAAATAATAATAAAATTAATTGGGTTCCAGAAAGTATTGGTAAAGGAAGATTTGGTGATTGGTTAGAGAATGTGCAAGACTGGGGTATATCAAGAAATAGATATTGGGGAACTCCGCTTAATATCTGGGAGTGCGATGACTGCGGTCATAGAATTTCTATCGGTAGCATAGAAGAGTTAAAAGAAAAGTCAATTGAAAAAATTGATGACATCGAACTTCATAGACCATATATTGATGAGGTGCACGTGAAGTGCCCTAAGTGCGGAAAATCTATGACAAGAGTAAAAGAGGTTATTGATTGTTGGTTTGATAGTGGAGCGATGCCATATGCACAGCACCACTACCCATTTGAGAATAAAGAACTTTTTGAAAATGAGTTTCCTGCTTCATTTATTTGTGAAGCAGTTGATCAGACAAGAGGTTGGTTTTATTCTTTACTTGCAGAATCAACTTTACTTTTTGGAAAAACTTGTTTTGAGAATTGTCTTGTTTTAGGTCATGTGCAAGATGAACACGGTCAGAAGATGTCAAAGAGTAAAGGTAATGCCGTAGAACCTATGGATGCACTTTTAAAATTTGGTGCAGATAGTATAAGATGGTTCTTCTATACCAACTCATCACCTTGGCTTCCAAAAAGATTTTCAGAGAAATCAGTAGTTGAAGGACAAAGTAAGTTTCTTGGCACTCTTCATAATGCTTATGCATTCTTTGTACTTTATGCCAATATAGATAATTTTAATCCAAATGTACATAAGATGGATGAGAGCACCTTAAATATTATGGATAAATGGCTTTTGTCTAAACTTAATCTTACTATAAAAGAAGTGACTTACGATTTAAATAATTTTAAAATCACTGAATCAACTTCAGTTATATTTAAATTTGTAGATGAATTATCTAATTGGTATATAAGAAGAAATAGAGAAAGATTTTGGGCTTCAGGTATGGAGCAAGATAAAATAAATGCATATTCTACTTTATATAAAGTGCTTATAGAATTTTCAAAACTTATAGCACCATTTGTTCCATTTATAAGTGAAGAAATATATACCAATTTAGTTTTATCAGTGAATAAAGAAGATATAAAATCAGTTCATTTATGTTCGTATCCAATATGTGATGAGAAAAAAATAAATAATAAACTTGAAGAAGAGATGGAGATGGCTATAAGACTTGTAGAACTTGGAAGATCTGCAAGAAATGAGGCAAAACTAAAAAATAGACAACCTCTTAGAAAAATTCTAGCAAAATCTACTATACCACTTGATGATTATTATACAGACATTGTTGCTCAAGAATTAAATATAAAAAATGTAGAGTTTAAAGATGATTTAAGTGAATATACATCTTATGTATTTAAACCACAACTTAAAACTGTTGGACCAAAGTATGGTAAATTATTAAATGGTATAAAAGGATATTTATCAAATGTTGATGGGGTTAAGGCATATACAACACTTAAAAAATATGGAGTTTTAACTTTTGATGTGAATGGTGAAAAAATAGAATTAAGTGAAACTGACTTACTTATAGAAGCATCAAAGAAAGAAGGATATATAACAGCGATTGATGGTCAAATTACTGTAGTTCTTGATACAACTCTTGATACTGAACTTATAGAAGAAGGATATATAAGAGAAATTGTATCAAAAATTCAAACTATGAGAAAAGAGTCAAACTTTGATGTGATGGATAAGATTACTGTATATATATCTGACAATAAAAAAATAGAAGATATTATAAATCGCCATAAAGATTTATTACTTAAAGATATAATGGCAAAAGAAGTAGTGGTTGGAAGTATTGATGCTTCATCAATAAATAAAGATTGGGAAATTAATGATGAAAATGTTAAAATCGGTATTAAAAAGTAAATTAAGAGTTGTTAAAACTTTTATAATTTTGGTTTTAGTTTTATGTGATGTAATAGTGGCATCAAATATTTATAATTCATATTATACTGAAATACCTGTTGGACCTATAGTACTTAAGGATATGAGTTTAATTGTCACAGGAGATTCATTTGCTGGTAAATTCTGTGAGATGGAGAATCAAAGAGAGTTAAAGATTATACCTTATGCTATTGCTGGTCAGACTATAGACCAAAATAAAATAATAATGGCAGAGGCACTTAATTTTCCTGAAAAAAATGTAATGTTTTCAATAGGTGTAAATGATATGTTTATAGAAACTATGCCATATTATTTTGAGTCAGTGCTTAGAGAACTTATGGTTATAGCTGAATTTAATAAAAAAAATGTAATTATGCATAGCTATTTAAGATTTTTTTCTGAGAATTATTATGAGAAAAAATTTGATGCATTTATGTATGATTCAATTATAAAAAAAATCTGTGATGAATATTCAAATGCTTATTACATAGATGTCCATGATTTAGAAAGATATGAATATATATCTGAAGATTTGATGCACTATAATAAATTATTTTATGATGAACTATATAATAGGGTTTTTAAACTTTTATATCAGTTAGAAGCAACTGAATAGTTAGTAAATTTGAATGTAAATTTTACTTGTTTTTTTGGTGAATTTTTTATATAATATATGTGTGTGTATAAATATTTAAAATATATAAAAGTTAGGATTTTAGCTTTTATATAGTTACTTTAAAAATATATTTATTATAAGGAAATTGTCTATGAAAAATTTAGGTTCTGTTAAACAAAAAATTAAATGCTTTTGTTTAATCTTTTTTGTTGTCATTTTGTGTTTTACATCATCTGCCTTTGTAGGATGGTATAGAGATGGAAATAAGATGACTTATCTTACAAGTGATGGTTATAGGATAGCAAATGCTTGGAAAGATTCTGATGGTATGAGATTTTATCTTGATGAAAATGGATATGTTGTTTACAACAAAGTTTTCTATTTGGATGGAAAATTTTATTATGTAGGACCTAATGGTGCAAAAGTAACCAATGCTTTTGTAAATGTCACACAGGATATGATACTTGGACAAGATGTTGTGCCAGGGTATTTTTATTTTTCAGAAGATGGTTCTGCATATATGAAGACAGATGGAAGTTTTATAAAAAATATTGAAGGTAAGAAATTTGCCTTTGATGAACTTGGTCATGTAGTTGTAGACTGTTGGCTTTCTAAGGATGGAGATGTACTTGAAAGTAGTGATGATATAATTCACGAAGGTAAATACCATGCAAAAGAAGACGGAACGCTCCATCAAAATGAATGGTATAATTTTGTATATGATGTAGGTTCTGGCCAAGATATGGGAACAAGTACTTTGATTGCTGATGACTATAATGATATGTCTGGTATGTGGATGTATTTTGATAGTAAGGGTGCAAAGGTGCAGGCTTCTGAAGGTGGTCATAAAAAACTCACTTTAAATGGAAAAGAATATTCATTTGATTCAAATGGAATTATGCTTATGGGCTTCCAAAAGAATAAAAATGATTTAGATACAAGTCAACAAAGTAACCCAACTCTAAAAGATAGAATTAAAATATATGATAAAGAAGAAGGACATCTTTTAAAGAATCAATGGCTTTATGATACTGTCCCTGAAGTATTTAGTGAAGAAGATTATAGTGATGGAAAAGAATATTGGTATTATGTAGATAATGCTGGTAGCATAGTAAAAAATAAAATCAAAACTATAGGTGGAAGTAAATATTCATTTGATGGTCTTGGAAGACTTAGAAAAGGATTTATACTTGTAGATGGAATAGCATTTATGGGAGCAGAGTATAAAAGTGAAGACTTATCAAAAGATGACTTTGTATATTCTGTAGATGAAGGTGGAAAACTTTATGGTTCTGATCTTCTTGATATTCATTATTTTAATGAACTGGAAGGCAATATTGATGAAGGCAAGATGATGACTGGAAATATAAAGATAGAACTATCTGATGGTGTGTATGATTTTAAATTTAGAGAAAATGGTGTAGCCGTTGGTAATAAAAATGAATTAAAACTTCATAAAGGTAATTATTATAGAAATGGAATAAAACTTATACCTTGGGAAGGAACTAAGTATGGCATAATAAAGATAGATGATGGAGAGTATAAAGTTCTTAATGCAAGTGGGAATATAGTTAAAGGTAAAAGAAAACTTATAAAAGATGATTATGAAAACTATATAGTTATACTTAATGATAGACTTGCTGCTTATATACTTGCACCAAATAGAAAAGTAAAACTTCAGTGGAAGACATTTAATAATATAACTGGTTATTATTACTATGATATGGATCTTGAGAAAAAAGCTTATACAGACCTTGCGGTTGCTAGTGGAACAACTTGTCCTACTCTTTCTGAGTTGGCAGATATACCAATGGATTTAAGAATTAACTTTAAGTAGGGGAGGAAAAATTAGATGGTAGAAATGATTAAAAAATTTAAAAAGGATTTTAAATTTGGTGTTAATACATTAAAAAGTAAGATATCTATACTTTTAATTCTTTCAATGGTATTAACAATGGTATTACCACATATTAGTATATTGACCTTCAATGTTCCAAACATTGCACTTGCTGCAGGAACAGAGCTTCAGCCTGAAGTTTTGAAGGTTACTGATAATTCAAGTAATACTACTATTTATAGATGGAAAAATTCTGGTAAACTTGATATTGTCGGAAAGACAAGAACGGATGCTGAATATGATTATATTAAAAATTCAAATGGTACTTTTAACAGAGAATTGAATAGAAGTGAACTTGAATCAAGGGGTATGTTTGCTTTTTCATTTAGTGCAGGTTTTAATATATATGCAAGGTCAGATACTTCACCGATTAATCAAGAAAATGCAGATGGGGGTACTCAAATAAGTTTTGGCACTACTGCTCCAAGTGGGATACCAATGGATCAAAGAAATACTTATGGTAATGGTAGAATAGGAACAGTTGGTGATTTTGAAATAAAAGCAGTAACATCTGTAAGCCCAGATAAAAGATTTGTCCTTCTTGATTTGTATGCATATAACAAAGCAAATGCAGATAGATATTTAAGTATGAGATTGTCAGATGATACAATGGTAGGAAATAATGATGGTTCAAGAGTTGTATTTAATCCAACTGATAAATTAATGCATTTTGTTAATGATAATAATAGATATAATGGAACAGGAAGTAGTGGCGGACCAAATCCTGAATTTAACTCTATAGATATAATTAATTCAGATGATACTATAGAACTTGATGAATTTAATGTTGTTTGGTCAGGTGGTTTTGGTTCTAGGCATGGTAATACAAAAGCATGGCGTAGTTATGTATCTGAATCTACTACAGATACAGGTTGTAATATGGGTTGGGCAAATTTACTAGCTCATAAATATCAATTAATTCATAAAAGAGTTGCATTTCTTGCAAGAACTACAACTTTCTATGTGAATTCTACTTTCGGTAGAGATGATACAGACCCTACACCTTGGCCAGCTGCTTCACTGCAATTACAATCTCATGCTGGAGCTTATGATAGACCATTTAGAACTATTCAAGCAGCACTTGATAAGTTTGAACAAAAAGGTATTCAAAAAGGATTTATCTGTCTTCAGGATGATGGAGTAGAAATTCCAAGTCTTACAATTGATGGCAAAGATATTACTATCCAAACCACTGATATTTATCCAGAAATTAATCCAGGTCATGAGTCTGAAAATGATGAAACACAAGTAATTAAATATATTGGTAAAAAACAAACAGATACATTTGAATATAATATTCCTGCTGATGTAGAATTTACTGTAAATAGTGGCTCATTAACTTTTCAAAATATAAAATTTGATGGAAATAGTGTTAATAGAGCAACTCCATTTATCATACAAAAGGGTGGAAATGTAACATTTAGTACTGGAACTGAATTTAATAATTTTAAAAATATAAGAGGAGCGGCTATAATTGATGTAACTGGTGAAAATAGTACTCTTGGTGTATTTGGTACTAAAATAGATAACTGTGAATCAAGTATAAAAGTGGAGTTTGATGATGATGGAAATAGAGCAACTACGAGTTGCTGTGCTATCACTTATGCTGGAAAAATAGCTACTAAATCTACTATTACAGAAGATGGAACTTATAAGGTAGATTATGGTTTTGAAATGAATGGTGTAAATACTATCTATAATAATGTGGATGAAGATGGAAACAATGCCAATATTTATCTTGCAAAAGATAGATTTATACAAGTAAGTAATGAACTTAAAAATGATTATACAGGGACTGAGTCAAGAATTTCAGTCCGGTCTGAAGCACTTCCAGATGGCTATATAGGTTCTATCCAAGCAACAGAAAAGAATAAAGAAGTACTTATAGCGAAAATGACAGAAGATTATCCATCTTATGATGGTATAAATAACTGCCCATTTGAGCAATATATAACTTGTGATGATACATCATCTGAAAATAGACTTGAGATTGCAGAAGGTAAAACTACAGATAATACTAAAAATGCAATTTTAAGACAACTTGGAAATAAAGTAACATTTAGATTTATAACTGATAGTGGTTCTACTATAATAGGTGCAAGAAGGGACTATGAGGTACATGCTATAGGTTATGAATGTGAAATATCTACACCATCACTTATTGATGGATATACTTTAGATCATGTACAAGTTGTAGGAAATGGATTCACTGCAAACAATAATAAAACAAGTTCTGAATTTGGTAAAGTAAAAGGTAAGATGGGAACTGATAGTGTAGAAATTACATATGTATATGTTCCATCAGAAGTCACATTTAGTTTTGAACCTAATGGTGGTACACCTGAGACAATCCCTGTCATCACAGGTCAAGTAGGAAAGAGAGTATCAGGTATCTTATCTACTCTTGATAAATATGGATATATATTTAAAGGTTGGTTTAGTGATATAGATGACCCTAATGATTATGTAACTGGAAAACTTGACTTACTTCCAGATGTATATCCAAATGAATCAAAAAAATTCTACGCTAAATATGCACCTGATACAAGTATATTTATACCAGTTACAGAACTTCATACAAATAGTGATGACACTATCACATTCTTTGTAACTCCTGATAGTGAAGTTGATAATTATAAATTTAATGTTGAGACTGACCTTGGAAGTCTTGCTAATCCATATAGGTCACTTAATATTCCAGGTTATAGAGCAAATGCAGAGTTATCACAAGTAACACCTGCAACATATATATATAGAAGTGGAGTAGAGAGAGTTGGTACTTTCTCTAATATAACAGGTGGTGTAGGTTTTGAAGCTAAGATGCCAGGAGACCAGACTCTTGTCAACTTTAGATATGAAGTGGACCCTTCAGTTACTTATACATTTAGAAAAGAGTATTATAAATTAAATTCGCTAGGTGTTGAAGTACCACTTACTATAGGTGGAGTAACATTTGAAGAGTCTACTCATAATGCTGAAGCTGCTATAACTTATACTGCTCCAACAAGAACTGGATATGAAGTAGCAAATGCAGAGATTACTGCTGGAGATACTGAAGATACTACTCACTTCATAACAAAAGTGACAGGTTCATTTGATGCTGCTGATAGATATAAATTTAATGGTAATATGCCAAACCAAAATGTCACTATAAAATATATTTATGAATCTACTGCAGACCTTAAAGAATTTATAGTAGATTACATAGATTTAGATACTGCTGATGTTAGATTCCAATATATTAAGGATTCTATAGAAGATGATTCTAAAGTATATGAAGATGAATTAACTGCAGATAAATTAACAGAAGGAGAGAGTTATGGTTATACATTTGATAGTCATACTGTAACTCCAGATATAGGTAGTTTTGATGCAAATGAACATTATACTGCTACAATGCCTCTTGATAGTTCAGTAAATGTACAATATAAGTATCATAGAAATGATAATTATTTTAAGACTATAACTTATATGCCAAATGCAATTTGCGATAATACATTAAATAAAAATAATTTATCACCAGACTTAACTATAGATGGAAATAATATAAAAGCAAAAGTACTTATAACTACAAATAGTGGTAATGGATGGACATTCGCTAATATAAATAATAGAGAATTAGTGCCAAATGTAGTAGTTGCTGACACAGTTTTATATGCTCATGAAGGATTCTTTATAGATAAAAATAATAATAGATTATATGATGGTAATGATGAAATGATAACTGATGATACTGTATTTACAGGAGATACTGTAGTTGTACCATTTATTAATCCATTATATTATGATATAACTATAAACTTTGCTTCAGATGGAAATGCACCTATAGATACAAGTGCTACTGGAGATAGTGCTGTTTACCATAATATAGATATTTGGGGAGATGTATTAAAACCTACTATACCAGATCCAAGTGGATATTATTATGTATTTGATGCTTGGTATCTTGATAATGTAAAAGTTCAAGATACAGATATACTTGTGCCAGATGGAATGTATGTAGCAAAATTCAAGAAAGATACTTCTATGCAAGATGCATTAAAGAAAGTATTATATAGTAATGCAATAGATGAAAATGGTAATGGAAAGATTAATATCCGTGATTTACATGCAAGTTACATCTATGTGGTTGCTGATGAGAATGACATTATAGTATCTCGCAAGCTTAATAATAGCGATTCTGAAATGTCATTTACAAAAGATGATGGCATAGAGATTAATAAGAAATATAAATTATATGAAGTAAGTGGTATAAATGTAGATAATATAAATGTTGGTGATAATGTCTCTATCATACCAGAAGTAAATAGAAGTGCATATTCAGATTGTTATGTACCAGCTGTTCTTAAAAATTATGTAGTATATGCACATGCTGATAAGTTTAATTCAAATAACAAGAATGTAGCAAGTGTAGAAATTGTACCAACATCAGTTGACTATGAATACGCAGTATATAAAAATGGTTCTATAGTAGAAGGAACAGATTTCATAGTAGGAAGCCCTACAGGAATCAAATTTGATGGTCTTGAGCCTGGAAATACTTATGATATCGTTACAAGAATTGGTGATGTCATAACATCAAATACAGGAACAGTTATTTATGTAGATTCTATAAATGAACTTACAGATGAAAACTTTGCTGTGACAGTTATAAATGGAACTACTGATAATGTATCATCTAAGATTGTTAGGAAAGGTGAAACTGTAAATATAGAAACTTTTGATGAAGGTTTTGTAAAATGGACTTGTCCATATGGAAATGTACTATTTGCAAGTGCTACAAGTAAGAATACTTCATTTACTATGCCAGGTAAGAATGTAATAGTTGTGGCTAAAAATGAATCTTCATCTACAAATCTTAAATTATCTCAAGATTCATATGGTATAGATGATTATGTAGTTGTGATGGATAATGCAAAAGAACTTGAACTTCTTGATGGTATGATAGGTCCTGCAGAGAGATATTTGTCAGAAAATGGATTTAAGTTACAATACAAAGTAGTTTATAATAAAGATATATTGACATTAGAAGAACAAGATGCACTTGCTAATGCTGATGGTCCTGCAACTGGTATCGCTGCTCGTGGAGCTATAGCTCTTGATGTGAATGTAGATAGATACCTTGATGGAAAGAGAGTAGATAATTTTGAAGAAAGAGTATTACCAAATAATGGTTTAGATGCAACACTTGGTGACATAGAAGAATTATTTGGAAGTGAAGTTGTAGATAAAGTATCAGGATTAAAAGAATATCTTGAAGGAAAAGAAGAAGAAGTAGTTGAACCAACTACTGAAAAGACAAAAGAGAATACAAAAGAAAGTACTGAAGAAGAAACTGAAGCAGAAGAAGATGAGACAACAAAAGCAAGTAAAACTAAAGAAGAAACTACAACTATTGAGTCAGAAAGTTCTGAAACTGAAATGAGTAATGATGAAACTACTGCAAAAACTTCAAGTGATAATATTAATGAAACAAGTGAAACAGTAACTGAAACAAGTGAAACAGTAACTGAAACAAGCGAAACAGTTGCTGAAACAAGTGAAACAGCAACTGAGACAAGTGAAACAGAGACAAGTGAAACAGTAGTTGAAACAAGTGAAACAGAAACTGAAACAAGTGAAACAGAAACTGAAACAAGTGAAACAGAAACTGAAACAAGTGAAACAGAAGCAGAAGATGATAATGCAGAGTCAAAAGAAGAAACTGTAGCAGGATTTGCATCAGGCACAGATAAACTTGTGGCAGAAAAACATATTGATTATGAAGAGTTAGTAGAAAATCTTTTACTGTTTGGATCTAACTTTACAAATGAAATAAATGTAAATACTTATGTAATACTTCCAAAAACAGATATGAATAATAAAGAATATACTATCTATAAGTCATCTGATGGCAACCTTGTGGAAGTGCCATCAATAATAGATGATACAGATGAAATGGGTACATATGGAGTTATAGGATTTAATGCTACTAATGGAAGTAGATATGTTATTGCTTATAATAAATATAATGATGTGACATTTATAAATAATACTCCTGGAGCTCATGAACAATCTGGTACTGACTTAAAGAAAGTATTGACTGTAAAATATGGTGATACATTGGAAGATAGAAGTGATGAAGTTCCTGATATTTCAAAGGATTATACTTATAATAGAGCAACTTATGAAAATGCTGTATGGGTATATGAAAGTGAAGAGAGATCAGCTGATAATGTATATGCAATAGATGATGAGATACTTACAGCTATTACATTATATGCAAATTATGAGACAGATGCTGACTACGTAGCTGGTCTTGTTGATAGAGCAAATGCAGCACTTGAAAGAGCTCTTAAGATTTTAGACAATTATTTCTTACTTGCAAAAGAACAATCAGGCATAAAGAGTTCATACAATAAACTTAAAGCGCTTGTAGATAATATCTTATCAAGTAATGTAGATTTACTTGATTCTACTGATGAACTTGTAGCTCTCCTTGATAAGATAGAACCAAAAATAGCAAAAAGAGAAGAAGAATATAAAAATCAAGATAAGAAGAAAGAAAAGAGTTCTTCAGTACCAAGTTCAGGAAGCAGTGGTGGAAGCGGTGGTGGTGGAGGCGGCGGAGGCGGTGGAGGTGGCGGTAGTTCACTTTCAAGCCTTCCAAGTGTAAATACTGGATTAGATCCATTATCACAAGTTAATACAAATTTAACAGCAAATAATTTTGTGACAAATAATATTGTAGTTCCATCTGTTTTAACATCAAAGACAGGTATGACTAAAGTTTCTTTCAATGAAAGTATAAGTTCATTTGTAAGATCAGATGGCTCACTTGCTAAATCTGAGTGGATAGAAACTAATTATGGTTGGTATCATGCAAATTCAACAGGTACACTTGATACTGGATGGAACAAATTTGGTAATGATTGGTATTATTTTGAAGAAACAAATGTGAATAATTGTAAGAACTTAATGCATACAGGCTGGCTTCAAACTACTACTAATAATGTCGTAAGTACATATTTTATGTCAACAAATGGAAATATGCTTACAGGCTATCAATTAATAAATGGACAAACATATTATTTTGATGTAGTTGATGGCTTACTTGCTATTAATAAAACACTTCCAGATGGCAGAACAGCTGGTTCTGATGGTATAGTTAGATAGGAGGTAAGAATTATGAAAAACAATAGTTTAAAAAAATTACTTGCAAGAATTTTAGTTTTTGTAATGCTTATATGTAATAATGGCATATATACTCTTGCTGATTCTATCGATAATGTTGTTGAAACTATACCTGAGACTGTTATTACAAATTATCATGATGCAAATGTTGAAGAAGAGTCAAAAGTTATTAATGAAAATGAACAAGTAGAAAAAGAGACTATTCTTGAACCTGAAGCAGCAGAAGAAGAAAATGATGTTTTTGAAGAAGAGCCAGAAGATGCTGATGAAGTTTTAAATAGTGAAGTAAATGAAAGTGAAACATCTGAAACTGCTGAAAATGTGGAAGAAACAAATGAAACTATAAATGATGAAGAAACAGATGAAATAATAAATGACGAAACTACAATAAATGAAGTTATAACAAATGAAGAAGAAACAAAAGAAACTTTAAATGATGAAAGTGCAGAAATTGAAGTAGAATCTGATGAAACTGCAACAAATGAAGTAGTAACAGATAAAACTGCAAATAATGAAAATAAAACAGATGATAGTGAAAATGATGAGACCAGTGTAGATGAGATGACAACTATAGTATCAGATGATATTGTTAATGATACAACTAAAATAGATGAAACTGAAACTGGTGCTACTATTGTAGATGAAGCAGAAACTAATGTATTAGAAACAAATAAAGAAACTAATATTGAAGATGCTTCTATAGAATCATTAGTTGAAAGTAAAAATTTAGAAACTAATGAAATTAAAGAATCATCAACTGATACAAGTTTATCGATTGATACTTTAAAGTCAATTACTGAATTATCTGAGATAGATACTGTTGCTACAAAAAGTAATCTTGAAAATGTAATTTCAGAAAATAAAGAATTAGTGGATTTACTTAAAAAACATAATGTAACAGTAGATAGTGTAGAAACTATAGATTTCTTAAAAACTGTAGAATTATCAATTGATGGAGACAAATTAATTGGTAAGTTTAATAACAAGATGTATTTTATTGATGATAATTTTGTAATTTATTATGGTCCTAAAGCAAATGCTGCAGATGGTTTATTCGGTGGCACAGTAGGAGTAAACCAAACTATAACACTTGATTTTGGTATAAATATGCCAGGAATTAATAAGGCAAGTAATTCTTGGGTAGATTCTCCTTGGGCAAGACAAAATCCAATTCCTACTTCAATAAATTTCACTGGTGACTGTGGTGAAATAATTTATAATTTTTTTGCTACTGGTGATGGTGCTACAGCTGGATTATTAGATGATCCTACTAAACTTAAGGTTAATTATGGTTCAGGAGACCATTTACAACTTCCACAATTTGGAGATATTTGGAATGGATTTAAATTTATTGGCTGGGTAGATGAAGATGGAGTAAATCTTAATACATCACAAAATGGAACATTTATGTATAGTTTCCAATATGATGGAGATGTCACTTATACAGCAACTTGGGAAAAAGTAACTACACTTGTAGCTACTCTTAGTATAAGTTATTTTAGAGCAACTTATTCTGCTGCTCTAAAGACTCCTTATATATTTTCGCCTGCAACAACATCAGTACCACTTATAGCTACAGCAAATATCATAAAATATCATGGTGATTATATTTATAGAGACCCAGCAGATATTCTTGGATATAAGATATCACATGTATTAATATCTACATTCTCAAGGGCTTCAAATAATTTTAAAGATTTAGGTAGAGATGCTTTACTCACTATAGATGCAAACAATAAAAACTTTATCGCTTTTGATGTAACTTCAGATCTTAAAATGACAAATAGTTTTTCTCTTGATGGTTGCTTACCTAATCACCCATTATATATAGAGTATTATTATGAGCCAGATGTTAGCCAATCTAACGCATTTAAAGTATATTATGTATCTGAAAATGGTGAGGAACTTCGTGCAAATGATGAATATTCATATCCACCAGAAACAGTTATTACTGCTACACCTGTAGAGACACCAAGAAATGGGTATAAATTTAAAAGAGTAGAACTTGCCGAAACTCCTGAAGATTTAGAATATGGTGTATTTGGTATAGGGAAATATCATACAGCAAGTGAATCATATACCGAAGCAGATTTAGAAAAGAATCATGGTGTATTTAAGGCAGTTATGCCTAACCAAGAAGTATATTTATATTATTATTACGAATTAACTGGTGTAAATGTTGAACTAAAAATAAGAACTGAAATTCAACAACCTGATGGAACATACATCGTATCTACAACTTCACAAATTGGACCTATAGGAAGTACAAATGTTCGTGAAGTTACAGTTGATAATAAAGAAGATGAAGGTTATGGCCGTCCTGTACTTGGTGTAACAAACTTTATGGAGCAAGGCTTCAATTATACTGGTGGTATAGGTGGTAATGATGGAAAACTTCGTTATTATATTGATACAGAAGGCGAGCATATATTAACTATAAAATATTCATACAATTATAGTAGTGATTATTGGACTAAAGTTCTTTATAGATATTTATCAAGTGGACATGGAAGTATAGCAGCAACTGCTGGTTCAAAAGCACTTGATAATAGATTCTTTAAACGTGGTGGAACTTATACTATAGGTGAACTTACAGCAGATATTACAGTGACTCCAGATACAAATTATTTATGTAAATGGTATGTAAGTAACTCAGCAGGAACTGATGGAGTAGGTTCAGCCCTTACTGGAAATGTTACTATACCAAATTCATCTGCATATACATTATTTGCAAAATTTGAAGAAGACCCTAATAGATGGGTAGATATCTCATTTACTGGTGCAGATAATTGTTCTATAAGTGGAAGTACAGCACTTCATCTTGTAAAAGATACTGCTATAACTGTTGCTCACTTACCAAATGTAACTGTAAATACTGGATATACTCATCATAATAGTGAATGGATAGATTCTAACGGAAATATTAAAAAAGTTGGTGGAACAGGAAATACTGGTATATTTGATGTTACAGCAACATATAAGCCAAATATAGTACCAAATGTGTCAGGTTATGCTGATGCAGTGAAACCTGTCGTTTACTTATCTTATGATACTAATGGATTTGGAAAAGCAAATTTATTTGGATCATACCCTGATAGAAAATATGTACTTGCAGATAGAAATAGTAAAGTTATTAAAGTAGTAAATGGTAACCTTGTAACAAATGAATTTAGTAATTTAACTCCTGGAACTACCTATAAGATGTTTGAAGCAAAATCTGAGGCTACTATACCTACAGTAGGAAGTGTTATTTCTGAATCAGGTACAGTAATTAGTGCTCCATATACATTTGGTATAAAAGCAACTGATGAAACTAATGCTACTTATGCAAATGGCACAATTACTATTTCACCAAAAACTGGTGTATCATATGCCTTACTTGATGATAGATATAATATAGTAAAAGATTGG